>VBAY01000106.1 GCA_005883085.1 Candidatus Bathyarchaeota archaeon | reverse complement strand
ATGTTCGCCTTGAACTCGGAGGGTGGTTCTTCGGTGCTGACGTAGACTCCTGGTTCGCCGAACTTTGTGGCTCCTTTGTAGAGGTATTGTCCGCAGCATATTGTCTTCCCGCAGCCCGCTCCTCCTGCTAGGAGGACTCGGGCGCCTTTGGGGAAGCCGCCTTCGAGAACGTGGTCCAGGCCTGGGATCCCAGTATGGACCCTTTCGATCGCAGTTTCCATAATGGACCAAGGCTAGGGCGGCTAGAAGCTACCATAAGGCTACAGTAACCCGGTGGCGAATCCACAGGTTACACCACCGGTCGTTTCCGTGGATTCAGTGCCATTCTTGAGTCATTTCAGTACACCTCTATTGTCACGAACGATTTGTTGGTCCGGAGTGTTCCCCTCAACCACTCTTGCGTCGCGAGGTGTGCTGTGCAAGACCCCCCCTATTGCTTGAGAAAATCTGCTATCTGGCGGTGATTATGGGCGAGACAGGCGATTCAGGGCATAGACCATGCTTGGATCGGATCGTGTTTTGTCGAGGCGTCAAGAACGATTTGCTATGCAAATAAGGGGAGGCCTTCTAGAATCGAGATTGGGGCTGACAATGGGCGATTTTTCCCAATGTTTCTCTCTGCGGAGCGAAGCCAGCGAGGGACCTGTTATCTTCCATAATCGGTTTGGATCATGATCGAGCTTGAGAATCCTAAACGTCTCGCTTATGATGCTGACTTCTATTGGATCAGGCGGATATCGAAAAACTGCGGCCCGTCGGCCATGCCCCGACGCGATGGGCACGTTCACTATCCACACCTGACAACTAGCCTTTCTGGAAAAAGAATGGTTCCCCAAAGGGTTTTTAGCATAAGGACTGGGGCTCCTCGAAGCTTCCGGTGAAAACGCGATGCCAGAACGAGGATACTCAGTTACGGGCCTCGACCCAGACCGTACTGTAAAGTGTTCTGGCCGCGAACTCCGCATATCTCCAAAAGCATCCGTGGAACTATGTCGCACGATCAGGGGAATGAAACTCCCTGATGCAAAGAGGCTTCTCGAACGCGTTATCGAACTCAAACAGGCGGTCGCCTATCGCCGGTTTCACAAGGAAGTCCCGCATCGGCGACAGCTCAACGAGCATTTCTATGCGGGCCGTTTTCCACAGAAAGCCGCTGGCAGACTCTTCAAGCTTCTAGAGGAATTGGAAGCAAACGCTGAGTATCGTAATCTCGACACGGAAAGGCTCAAGATCATTCATGCCGCCGCGCAGCGCGGGACCAAGATTCCGAAGAGGAATCCGAGAGCCTTTGGTCGATCCGATCTTTTGCAGGGAACTATGACGCATATCGAACTTGTCGGCTACGAGCTGGAATAATTCTTTGTCAGTTACCAAATATTTTGTCAAAGACGTTTCTCGACGCCTCGAAATCGACGAGCACCTCGCACTAGAACTGAAACGCGCAGGATACAGCCACGTAGAGCTCACAAAAAGCCCCGTAGGCACAAGAGTCGTCATCTACGCCGCCAAACCTGGAATGGTCATTGGCCGAAGGGGCCAGAGCATTCGAGATCTAACGAAGGTTTTGGAGGACAAATTCCATATTGAAAATCCCCAGCTTTCGGTTGCTAACATCGAGGTTCCTGAGCAAGACCCGAAGGTTGTCGCGTCCCAGGTTTCTCAGGCCCTCCAGCGAGGCGTCCACTTCCGCCGAGCCGCGTACTGGGCAATTCAGAGAGTAATGGAGTCGCAAGCCCTCGGCGTCGAAATCACCATAAGAGGAAAACTTACGACAGAGCGATCACGATTCGAGAAGTTCAAGGCCGGCTACCTCCCTCGGGTTGGAGATCCAGTGTTAAAGAGCGTGAAGACCGCGGTGGCTGATGTTCAGCTGAAACAGGGCCTGTTCGGGATCAACGTTCGCATTCTACCACCGCAGATCGATTACATTGACAAGCCGATCATGCTAACCCCGCCTGCAGAGACCGCCCGCCAACCGGCCGCACCAGCGAAGGAAGTTGAACCAGTGTCCGCGCCTGAGGCCGTGGTCGAGGTTGAGACCACAGCCGGGGATGTTGCGGTTGTCGTGGAGGATAAGGAGGAAGTGGAAACTGGCGATTCTTAGAAAGCGTGAGCTCAACCAGATGCTTCCTGAGGAGCGACGGAAGAAGGTAACAGAACTGCGAGCGGAACTGACTAGCATTCGAACATCTGTAAAGTCGGGTGGAACAGTGGAGAATCCGGCGCGTATACGGGAGCTCCGCAAGACAATTGCCCGCTTGTTGACAGTAGACAACTCACCTACGAAAACAACACCGGAGTCGGCTTAGGCCCATGATCACCGCGCAGAATATCACCGCCCACGAGTGGATCGGACTCAAGGTCAAAGTATCAAAATCCACCGACCCTACTCTCCAAGGACTGGAAGGTATTGTCCGAGACGAGACCATGAACACGTTCACGATAGAAGCCAACGCAAAACTCCGACAGGTCCAGAAACAAAAGACAACCTTCCGAGCAGAGCTGCCGACCGAAAATGTCGAAGTCGATGGCTCTCTCCTGCGATTCCGGCCTGAGGATAGAGTGAAGAAAGGGTTGCGGAAATGGTAGTCCGAAACACCGGTCTAGACGTAAAACCACCGAAGACAGGATGTAACGATCCCCTCTGCCCATTCCACGGACACCTCTCGGTCAGAGGAAGAGTCTTCGAGGGAACTGTAGCTGGCTCGCGATCCCCCAAGACCGTCTCAGTAGAACGCGCATACCTACACTACTATACGAAATACAGCAGGTACGAGAGGCGGAGAAGCAAGACCCTCGCCCACAACCCACCCTGCATATCAGCGGCAGAAGGCGACAAGGTTACAATTGCAGAATGTAGGCCTCTAAGCAAAGAGGTCACCTTCGTCGTAGTTGAGAAGACAGGAGGCGCAGCCTAGTGCCCGCGCCAAAGACCCGAGCGGTCAGCGCCCGGGGAATGATAGAATACCGACCAAAGGTCGCACGTGGGCTGCCCGTCGGCTCTCGGATGACATGCGCCGACAACACTGGCGCTAAGGAATTGAAGCTCATCAACGTCCGCGGCTACCACGGCCGACTACGACGTGTCCCGGCGGCATGCGTTGGAGACATGGTAATGATCACAGTCATGAAAGGCTCACCCAGCCTTCGGAAACAAGTCTTTCCCGCCGTCGTCGTACGACAGGCCAGAGCCATTCGAAGACCTGATGGAACACGTCTCAGTTTCGAAGACAACGCTGCGGTCATAATGACCCCTGAGGGAGAGCTCAAAGGCACTGAGATCCGGGGACCTGTGGCGAAGGAGGCTGCGGAGCGATGGCCCCGAGTCGCGAACCTAGCGAGCACGGTGATCTAGAATGGTTTCCTCTAAGCCGTCCAAGCAACGGAAGATGTTCTTCAACGCTCCACAACACCGCCGACGACGGATGCTCGCTGCCCGGCTCTCAGACGATCTCACCAAGAACCACAAGGTCCGACGGCTTCCGGTGCGAACCGGTGACAGCGTACGTGTAATGAGAGGAGACTTCTCAGGGCTCGAGGGGAAAGTCCAGCGCGTAGACTATTCCAATGGCAGAATTTTTGTTGAGGGGATGGCGCGAGAGAAAGCCGCCGGGGTCTCGTCCCAGCTGCCAATACACGTAACGAAGGTCCGGATAACCAACCTCAACCTTTCAGACAAGTGGCGGAGCGGTTTATTGGCTGAGAGAGGAAAATCCAGGAAGGAATGAGAGATGGCTAGAAAGTTCGGCCCGAGACAGCTGAAACGAGAGCCTTCGCCAGGCTTCTGGCCCATCCACCGGAAAGAATACACCTGGGCTCCCAGGACAAGACCGGGACCCCACGCGCGCGAAAAGAGCCTACCACTAGTCGTAATCGTCCGCGAATCTCTGGGGCTCGCAAATGTCGCCAAGGAGGCAATCGGGATCATCAGCGCGGGCAAAGTCAAGGTTGATGGCATCGTCCGGCGCGATCGCCGCTTCCCCGTCGGGCTGATGGACATCGTCCAGATCGAAGGCGTCCCACAAGTCTACCGTGCCCTACCGAAGCCGAACAGGGGACTCGTCTTGTCTCCCGCACAGGATAAGGAGGCTGCTTACAAGATCTGCAAGATAGTTGGAAAACAGAACGTTCCAGGCGGCAAATTACAGTACAGTCTCCACGATGGAAGAACCTTGCTCAGTGCGGCAAAAGACACAAGGCCCGGCGGCGAGGAACTCGCAGTCGGAGGCGCAATCCAGCTGAGCTTCCCAGCACAAAAAATAGTAAAGTACGTTCCCTTCCAAGTCGGAGCTCTCGGACTCGTCATCGACGGAAGAAACCAAGGATACTATGGAAAAATCAGCTCCATCACTCCCGGGACGTACGCGCGCCGGAAAATAGTGAGAATCGAAACAGGCGCTGAGAGCTTCGAAACCCCTGCCGAATATGTGATACCTGTCGGAACTGACCAGCCGCTGGTGACGTTGGAGAAGTAATTACATTGCAAACAACTGAGACCGTAGCCAAGACAAATCCGTTGTTGAACATAAGGATCGAGAAAGTCACGATCAACATTGCAACTGGGAAATCAGGCGAGCCCTTGGAGAAGGCTAAGAAGGTGCTCAACCAGCTGACCAACAAGACCCCGACTACCAAGCTTGCCAAGAAGGCGATCAAGGACTGGGGAATCCGCAAAGGCGAACCGATAGCCACGGTGGTTACCCTTCGGCGCGAAGATGCGAGCCAATTCCTAACCCGCGCCTTAGACGCGGTCTCGAACAAGGTAAACGAATCCTGCTTCGACGACTATGGTAATTTTTCCTTCGGAATCAAAGAACATATCGAAATACCCGGTACCAGGTATGTTCCAGAGCTAGGCATCTTCGGCGCCACCGTCCACGTTACTCTCGAACGGCCTGGATACCGGTTGAGACGTCGCTCTATACGTCCCGCGAAGATCGGGAAGCATCACTATGTCTCGAAGAAGGATGCTATCCAGTTCATCCAGGAAAACTTCAGAACACAGGTAGGAAGCTGACAACCAGATGGCGAAGATAAAACCGAGGAAAGTGCGAAAATACGGAAAAGGGGCTAGACCGTGCAAACGTTGCGGCCAGTATGGACCTATAGTTAGAAAGTACGGGCTGAACTTCTGCAGACAGTGCTTTAGAGAAGTCGCCGTAGGCCTCGGATTCAAAAAGTACATGTGATCACACCATGGAACCAATCTCAAACATGTTCTCAGCCATACTCAACAACGAGCGGAGGCACAAACACGACTGCATCGTCTATCCCGCCTCGAAGCTCATGGGACAAGTTCTTCGAGTGATGCAAAAATACGGCTACGTAGGCGAGTTCGAGTTTGTTGACGACGGCCGAGGCGGAAAGTTCAAGATCCAACTCCTAGGCAGGGTCAACAACTGCGGTAGCGTAAGGCCCAGATTCTCCTCAACCGTACCAGAATTCGAGAAATGGGGTAAGCGGTTCCTTCCCTCCAGAGATGTCGGAATACTCATCGTAACAACGCCGAAGGGCGTTGTCGCGCACAAGGAAGCGAAAGAGATGGCGTCAGGCGGCCTGCTCTTGGGCTACGTTTACTAGGTGGACAGCATGGCACGCTTCGAAACCCTCCAACGCACGATTCAAGTTCCAGACGGCGTCACAGTAGGAGTTGAAGGGAAGACCGTCAAGGTCAAAGGCCCGCTCGGAGCCCTCCAAGAAGATCTATCTCACCTACCCGTAACGATCACCCAGACCGGTCGAGAAGTCCAGGTCTCAGTCACCTGGCCTCGCAAGCGAGAGATCGGAATGCTGGGAACAGCGGCAGCGCATGTGCGAAACATGATCAGAGGAGTGACAAAGGGCTACAGGTACAATCTCAGAACCGTGTATGCTCACTTCCCGGTCACCGTAAAGGTCGACGAAAAGGCAAAGGCGCTCAAGGTCGAGAACTTTACCGGCGAGAAAACACCCCGGTCCGCCCAGATACTTGACGGGGTGAAAGTTGCTGTGAAAGGCGACGATATCACGGTTGAGGGAATAGACATCAAAGCCGTAAGCCAGACCGCAGCCAACATACAGAACTCGACAAAGATCAAGAAGAAAGATCTCCGCGTCTTCCTAGACGGCATTTACATTGACACAAAGACCAGCCTAGAGACGCCCGCCGGACCGTCGAAAGTGAAGTAGAATGGCGAACAACAGCAAGCCCGCGTTCAACCGGCAAGAAAGCTGGCGGTACAAACGCGTCAAGCCCGCGTGGAGGCGAGCCCGTGGCGTAACCAGCAAGATGAGAAAGGAAGAAGCGGGCTGGCCCGCAAAAGTCAAGGTGGGATACGGGACCGCGGCGGCGACGAGAGGTCTGCACCCGCAAGGCCTACAGGAACGTCTCATTCATAGATTGTCAGAGCTTGAAGGACTGGACCCGAAGGTCCACATTGTTAGAATCTCCGCCCGGGTCGGAGAGAGAAAAAGACTAGCATTGCTTAACGAGCTACGCCAACGGAGCCTCCACATCGCCAACCCAGGAAAGGAAGAAGAGAGACCCGTTACATCGGAAGAGCCGATCTGGATAGACCCGGAAGAGACAACCAGGGTCGAGTCTGCCATTACTCGTCAGGAGGTCAAGTCGCTTATCGACAGCGGAAGGATTCGTCTGCTTCAGAAGAAAGGGGTTAGCAGAGGACGCCACCGATTGAAATCCGGCCGACGAAAGAAAGCTGGCAGCCGCAAGGGCGGGCAGAATCCTGGCAAGGAAGCTTGGGTGTTGAAGATCAGAGCGATCCGACGACATCTCCGGTTCTTGAGAGACAAGAGACAATTGGCTCCTGCCAGTTACAAGCTTCTGTTGGGCATGTCGAAAGGAGGGGCGTTCCGAAGCCGCTCGCATGTCGATGAGTATGTAAAGGCGCACCGGTTGCAGAGGAAGCGCTAGGCGATGGCTGACGGTCCACGATACTCAGTTCGGTTCAGGCGCAGACGAGAAGGTAGGACGGACTACAAGCTTCGTCGAGCTCTCGTCCGGTCAGGGAAACCGAGAGCCGTTGTTCGGGTAACTAACAAGTATGTTTATGTCCAGATAACAGATGCGGAGCTTCGCGGGGATATCGTGCGAGCCGCTGCATCGTCCAAGGAGCTTGCAAAAATGGGATGGAAGGGAGCATCAGGTAATATCCCCTCAGCCTATCTAACCGGGACACTGGCCGCGCGCCGCGCCATAGCGAAGGGAGTCAAAGAGGCTGTCCTTGATATCGGCTTGAAATCCTCAACTAAAGGTTCCAAATTGTTTGCTGTCCTGAAGGGTCTCTCGGACGCAGGGCTCCAGGTCCCCCACTCCGACGGTCCACTACCCGACAAGGGTCGGATTGGCGGAGCTCACATTTCCGAGTACGCAAAGAAGCTTTCCGGTGAGACAGACGTTTACCGGAAAACCTTCAGCGGATATCTAAAACGCGGTTTAAAGCCTGAAGAACTCTCCAACCATTTCGAACAGGTCCGACAACAGATTCAATCAGCACCTATTGAGGCGAAAGCATGAGCCAGAGACCATACCAGGGGGGCAGTCAGAGACCCGGTCAGGAGGTCGGATGGGTCCCAAAGACCAAGCTCGGAAAACTCGTCCAAGCAGGCGAGATCGTCTCAATGGAAGAGATATTCACCCAAGGAATGAGGATCAAAGAGCCGGAGATCGTTGACACGCTATTGCCGAACATCCAGCAGGAGGTCCTGGGGATCGGCTTTGTCCAGAAACAGACTGACGCTGGCGAAAGGTCGAGATTCCGAGCCATAGTCGCGGTCGGGAATGGCGATGGCTACATTGGTGTCGGAGAAGGAAAAGCACGGCAGGTCCGTACAGCCATCGACAAAGGGACGATACAGGCAAAGCTCAACGTTGTTCCGGTTCGGCGGGGGTGTGGAAGCTGGGAATGCCGATGCGGCAGAGCCCACACCGTACCGTTCGGCGTTGTGGGGAAGTGTGGGAGTGTGAGAGTTCACGTTCTTCCAAGCCCGAGAGGACTCGGACTAGTAGCTGGCGAGATACCGAAACAAGTCTTGAGGCTGGCTGGAGTCAAGGATTGCTGGACACGAACCTACGGGTCCACATCAACACTTACCTCTTCCGCGCTTGCAGTGTTCGACGCCTTGGTGCAGACCTACAATGTCGTAACGCAACAGGACTGGGTGGCGTAAGATTGGCAGAATCTGACAAGCGACCTGTCATCCTCGCGGTACGCATCCGCGGAACAGCAACCGATAACCCTGATATCAGAAAGACTATGGAGACTTTGAAGATGGAGAGTACCTTCCGAGCGCGTCTCCTGGAAAATAGCCCATCGACTTTGGGTATGTTGCGGGCCGTGAAGAACTTGGTCGCATGGGGCCAGGTTAACCCGGAGGTGCTAGAGGGAATGCTGCGGAAGAGGGCGGAGAGAGAGGGAAACAAGGAATTCGACGATGAATTCGCGAAAGTCTTCTTCAAGAAAGAGAATATCGCAGAACTCGCAAGAGCAGTTGTCGCCGGAGAGATTGGTGTCAAAGAGCTTTGGCTTGCTGGCGTAAAACCAAGATTCAGACTCCACCCACCAAGAGGCGGCTTCAAGCGAAGCACGAGACGAGCGGCAACTGACGGGGGAGAGCTTGGCTACAGGGGCGAAGATATCAACCGCCTCGTCAAGCGAATGATCTAGCCTCGACGTGGTAGCGCAAACTCCAATATAGCTCCTGAAATATTCTCGATTGGTCTATTATGGCTCACAGTAGAGACTCAACCAGAAAGAAACGTCCTCGCCGGTCAGGTTGGTGGTTCGATATCTTTGAGGAAATGGATCGTATGGACCGGTTGATGGACGAGATGATGCGGAAAGCGATAGAGATGCCGAAGGCAAGCGAGGGACCACAACCTTTCGTCTATGGATTCTCAATGTCTGTCGGAGAAGATGGTAAACCGGTAATTCGAGAGTTTGGAAATGTGGAGCCGAGTTCTAGAGGTCCTCTCGTGAAAGAGGAGAGGGAACCACTCGTGGATGTGTTACAAGAGGGAAACGAAGTGGTCGTAGTGACAGAACTTCCGGGGGTAGAGAAGGACGATATCAAACTGGAATCCACAGATAGAGCATTGAAGATAGCGGTAGAAGCAGCGAAGAGACGTTACTTCAAAGAAATGGAACTGCCGCACCTTGTTGATCCAAGGACAGCCAAGGCCACTTACAAGAACGGTGTCCTCGAAGTTAGGTTCACAAAGAGCGACGAAAAGAGACCCACACGAGCTATTCAGGTTGAATAGGCAACCCCAATCGCAAACCCTAGCCTTCAGCTCGTGTGTCGTGCCGTGCGTGTTGGAACCTAATGAAAGGAATCCTCGCTTTGGAAGCTTTCGCCAACCATAAAATCCTCCGCGTAGCTCCTTGGTTCTCGGCAGATGGTTCGTGATAGAGCCCTGGGTTGTGGTCGCAACGATTTCCTTGGCTTTCAGCATTCCAGTTCTACTGTCGTCCTACTACACGATGATCCTGTTTGTCAGCTCGCTTCGATATCCGAGATTCTTAGGAAATCTCAGCCCCGCGAGCGAGAGCTTTCCCCTAGTTAGTGTTCTAATCGCTACTTACAACGAGAAGTTCGTGATCGCCCGAACACTTGACGCGGTCAAGAGTCTGGACTACCCCGCGGGAAGGCTTCAGGTCGTTGTCGCTGACGACTCCACAGATGACACGAGGAGCTTGATAGACAAGAAGATAGAAGAACTGAATTTTTCAGGCATTATCGCTTGCGTATCACGGCGAAACACTCGTGAGGGATTCAAGAGCGGTGCACTGAACCAAGCAGCTCCTCTCTTGAAGGGCGAGTACGTCCTACTCCTAGACGCCGACTCAACAGTCACATCAGCCTCGCTATCCCGCGGACTGGCAGCCTTCAGATTAGATCCCAGAATAGCGTTCGTTTCGTTCCGGGTCGGCCACTACAACCGTGAACAAAACCTGATCACACGACTGTATGCTCTATCTCAGGACCAAGGAGATACTATAACCAAGATGGGGTCCTACGTTTTGGACGCCCCCTATTCGTTTCAAGGGGGTTTTACGATTGTATCAGCAGATATTCTAGGAGAGGTGGGGTATTGGACGAATGACTCAATTGTGGACGATGCCGACCTCTCGTGCAAGATATACTCGGCAGGATGGCGAGGCGTGTACCTGAGCGATGTGAAGGTCTTTGGTGAAGATCCCTCGAACCTTGAGGTCTGGAAGAAGCAAGTTGCGAGAGTGGCCCAGGGCTGGACTAAATGCGCCAGGTCAAACTGGCGAACAATTCTTGGATCTCGCAAGCTCTCTCCTTGGAGGAGGGTCGCGCTGTTGCTCTTTCTATTGGGACCTTTCTCGGCACTTAGCTGGATTGTGGTCACGTTCGTCTCCGCAATCGGGCTTATCCTCGGATTCAGCGCGCCCGCAAACTCGATATTTGCTAGCCCAATTTATGTGACCATAGTAACACTACCTCTCATCACCTTCTTTCTTTCAGGCGCTTACGCGCTCTACGTGCAGAGGATAATGACTGCAAAGAATCTGCTCCTCCTCCCTCTCATTTCCTATACCAGCCTGTGCATGACCACAGCCATCTGCATCGGCTTCTTGCAGGGCATCAGAGGAAAACCGGGGTTCTTTTTCCGAACACCAAAAAGCGGGGTGGAAAGTAATGAGGGAAGTAAGCAGTACTTCCGCGACGTCCAGCATGATAGAATCGCCATTGCAGAAACAGTCTTGGCCAGCCTTGCCATCGGCATTGGTCTAATAGTGTTAGCAGAAGGCGTGTGGGTTCTCTTTCTGTCACTTGCTGGATTCGGAGTCTTGACGCTGAAATCGATGAACCTTTCCAGAATTCTGGGGCCGAGGTTTCAAGAAAAGAGGCAGTTGGGCCCAGTGCACAGAGAGTTGGCTACATCGACGCCCTGAAATTTATTAGCCCCACGTACCCTTGGGACCATTATGCTTCCCGGAGTGAAGGTTCAGGATTTGAAGAAGAATGTGGACGAAAGGGGGTTCTTTGCGGAAATCATGCGTCAGGATTGGAGGGAGCTGCTTGGAGACGACACGATTGTCCAAGCCAATCTCTCCTACAGCTTCCCCGGGATGATACGCGCATGGCACAGGCACAACCGGGGTCAAGTGGACTACTTCATCGTTCTCAGCGGCTCGATAAAGATCTCTGCATACGATGACTCGCCCGGCTCACTTACTCGGGGTCAACTAGACGAGGTTGTTGTAAGTGGTGAAAGGCTTCAAGTGGTTAGAATCCCGGGCAACTATTGGCATGGAACGAAGACTGTCGGAGACAAACCATCCCTCACCGTATACTGCGTAAACCGTCTGTATGACGTAAAGAGTCCAGATGAAGACCGAAGACCTTGGAACGATCCAACCATCGTTGACGTAAGAACTTCGAAACCACACGACTGGAACCAACCCCCCCATAAGTAAAGAGTCCGGTCAGAAACCGTTTGGCTTCTAAGAGGTCGAAGTCTTGGAAAGGATTCTAGTCACTGGCGGGCTGGGGTTCATTGGGAGCAACTTCGTCAGGCACGTCCTAGAATCGAGGAAGAAGGTCCAGCTAGTCAACGTTGACTACATGGGTCACGCCAGCAACCCTGCCAACCTGGACTCTCTGAGGGGGAACCCGTGCTACAGATTTGTCAAAGGAAATGTCGCAAATCCGAGGCTCTGCCGAAAGTTGGCAAACAATGCCGACGTTGTCATCAATTTCGCCGCCGAGACGCATGTAGACAGAAGCATAGCCCAACCCAACCCATTCCTCCAAAGCAACGTGACGGGAACCTTCACTTTGCTAAACGCATGTCGGAAAACCAAGGTCAAGAAAATTGTGCATATCTCAACCGACGAAGTCTACGGGTCCATACATTCAGGGTCTTTCGATGAGGAAAGCCAATTGAACCCGTCAAGCCCCTATTCGGCCACAAAGGCAGCAGCCGACATGGTCGCTAAAGCCTGGTACGCGACCTACCGAATCCCGGTTGTAATCCTTCGGTGCACAAACAATTTTGGCCCTTACCAGCATCCCGAGAAATTCATCCCTAAGGCCATCATCAGAGCCCTCAGAAACTTGCCGATACCCTTGTATGGCGGAGGAAGGCAAATTCGCGACTGGATTTACGTCGGAGATTTTTGCACTGCGATAGAGCACGCACTTGACAGGGGCCTATCCGGGGAAATCTACAACGTATCCGCTGGCAACGAACTTACGAACCGAGAAGTAGCAGAAACGGTCCTGAAACAACTTGGAAAATCGCCGAGCATGCTAGTCGAAACTGAGGATAGGCCAGGTCACGATTTCAGATACAGCCTTTCGTCAAGTAAAGCTCGACGAAAATTACGCTGGAAACCGGCGAAGACTATGCGTGAAGCTTTGGCTCTCACCGTAGACTGGTACCTTGCAAACAGGAAGTGGTGGAGTGGCCTGGCATCTTCCAAGGTACTGTCGGCACAACCGTGGAAGGAGAAGTGGTAGCCTATAAGAATCCTGGTAACGGGGGCAAGCGGTCTCTTGGGCAACAGGCTAGTAGAACTCGCACTGCAGAAGGGGCACGAAGTTATCTCGGGCTACAAGGATCATGTCCCTTTTCATGGCAAACCCCTGGCCCTCGACCTCACCCAAGCCACCGAGGTCAGGAAGGCCTTCTCAGAACTCCACCCAGATGTTGTCGTCAATACGGCAGCAATGACAGACGTCGACAGGTGCGAACTAGAGCCCGAAGCCGCATTTTCGGCTAACGCAGAAGCTGTTTCTCACCTAGCAAATGCGGCCAAGGAAACGGACTCATTCCTAATTCAAATGTCGACAGACTACGTCTTCGACGGAGAAAAGGGAGGCTATTCTGAACATGACCAACCACGTCCCGTTAACAAGTACGGTGAATCCAAACTGGAAGGGGAGAACGTTGTGATGAACCTGCTTGACGAAGAAATGTGGTCGATAGCTAGGTCAAGTGTAGTCTATGGGTGGGGGCGGGCTAGTAGGCCCAATGCTGCAACGTTCGTCTACGAAAAATTATCCAACGGAGAGAGCATTCGGATGGTTCGCGACCAGTTCTCCAGTCCTACCCTAAACACAAGCCTGAGCGCGATGTTAATCGAAATTGGGGATCGTAAATTGCCCGGAATAATTCACGCAGCGGGAGCTACTCGGTTGAATCGCTACGATTTCGCAATCGGGCTTGCCAAGACGTTCGGACTCGACTCGACTCTAATAAAAGCTGTACATGCTAGAGATCTACAATGGAAGGCAAAAAGGCCCGCAGATTCATCCTTGATGGTAGGGAGAGCCCAAGAGTTACTTCGCGCAGCCCCTCTTAATATTGAGAGTGCCTGCGAGGTGTTGCATCGCGAGCATATCAAGTCGAATTGATGGGCGAAGTCCTCGAAGCCAAAAGCGCTCTCCGGAAACGAGTCTAGAGTCCGACGAATGTACTTTCACCTATAACGAATCTTCTGCTCGATGGTCGAGTGTTGAGGTTTGAGACTATTTTCGAGTTCTTGCCGATGATACTATCCAGGATTCGCTCCTTACAGTCTATGATCGCGCCATCGAGAACTATGCTATTCTCAATTTCGGCACCAAGTACCTTCACGCGATTTCCAATAGATGTGAAGGGTCCTACATACGCGTCTTCACCAATCTCGGAGCCTTCCCCAATTGCCACGGGACCCCGGATCGACGCGCCTCTACGGACCACGGTCCCCTCTGCGATTTCCACATTTCCGTAAACGGTCACCCCATCCTCAACCTTCCCTTTGATAGAGGTCTTTAGGTCGTTTAGTACGAGCTGGTTGGCCTCCAGAATATCCTCGGGACGCCCGGTGTCCTTCCACCACCCTGATACCGTATGGTAGGTCACTCTTCCTCCCTTTTCTAGGATGCTCTGAATCGCTTCAGTAATCTCCAGCTCGTTTCTCCCGCTGGGTTTTAGCGTCTCTATGACTGGAAAAATGGATGGACGAAGAAAGTAAACGCCTGTCAAAGCCAAGTCGCTGAGAAATTGCTTCGGCTTCTCGACGAGCTTTACGATTTTCTCGTCTTGAATTTTGACTACGCCGAAGCGGCTCGGATCCTTGACCTTGCTGACGACTACCATTGCATCGGCGGCAGAGTCCTGGAACTCCTTTGCCAGCTTAGGCATGCTTTCTTTCAGTAGGTTATCGCCCAAGTACACTACGAATGAGTCGCCGTTAAGGAATTTTTTCGAAATCAGAACGGCATGCGCTATCCCTTTGGGAACAGGTTGGTCAATGTAAGTGATATTCACGTTAAACTTTGAGCCCTCCCCGAAGGACTCTATGATTCCTTCTTGGAGGGGGCCCAAGACGATTCCAATTTCCCTAATTCCGGCGGATCTCAGGTGCTCAAATCCGTACATGAGCATTGGCTTGTTTGCAATGGGGAGCATGTGTTTGTTACCGGTGTAGGTTAGCGGTCTGAGCCTCGTCCCATGTCCGCCAGCTAGCAATAGTCCCTTCATAGAAAATTTGCCTGAACGTCTTTGTCGCATTTCTTGGGTGACGTATTAAGCCTATGAGTTTCGGGCCGAAAATCAGCATCAAGCTCTGCGAAGGGAACGGTTTGAGGTGGAACGCTTTCGCGAAGCATGAAACCCCCTATCTTTCTACCGGGTGTGGTGGAAGGTTTGTGATAGAGCCATGGGTCGTCTTCCCCGCTTTCAGCATTCCGGTCCTCATTGCTTCGTATTGCACCGTGATCCTATTCGTAACTCCCTCGGATTTCCCAGATCGTTGGGAATTGCCGACCTTTGAACTAGTAATTGTCCTAGTGTTTCGATTCTGATCGCTTCCTATAACGAGAAGTTTGTGACCGGGCGAACACTTGACGCGATCAAAGGTCTCAATTATCCAAAGGAGTCACTTCAGGTCGTTGTAGCTGACGATTCCTCGGACGAGACTAGAGCGCTAATAGACTCGAAAGTTGAAGCGCTGGAGTCTAGCGGAATAACCCCACTAGTCTCAAGACGGGAGACGAGAGATGGTTTCAAGAGTGTCGCCCTCAACCATGCGGCGCCATTCTTGAACGGCGAGTACGTTCTACTTCTGGACTCTGATTCAACTGTGACACCGAACGTACTCTCCAGAGGACTTGCCGCATTTGGGTTAGACCCTAAGATGGGTTTCGTGTCATTTCGCGTTGGTCAGTACAACAGAGGTCAGAGCCTGATTACCAGGCTATTCGCTCTGCAACAGGACCAAGGGGACACAATAACAAAGATGGGGTCGTACTCTCTCGATGCCCCCTACTCATTCCAGGGGATTCACTTCGATGTTAACACGAGTCCTACGACGGGTTGGGTTTTGGACCAACGATTCGATAGTTGACGACGCCAGACCTTTCATGCAAGATATACTGTTCGGGATGGAGGAGGATCTATCTGAGCGATGTTAAGATCTTATGCGAGTGTCCCTCTACTTTAGAGATTTGGAAGAAGCAGGCGGCTAGGGTCGCTCAAGGTTGGGCGAATCGTGCCTGTTCGAGATGGCGGAAGATATTGCAATCTTCCGAACTATCGTTTTGGAGGAGGCTTGCCTTGCTGATCTTTTTGCTGGGTCCTTTCTCGGGCGTCAGCTGGACTGTAGTTACATTGGTTTCTGCCTTTGCACTGATCCTTGGGTTTACTGCTCCAGGCAATTCAAGATTCTCCAGCCCAATTTACATTGCAATCATTGGTTCGCCCGTAATCTTCTTTTTCGCCTCAGGTGGATATGCGCTATGTGTGCAGAGAATAATGACTCCTAGAAATCTTATCCTACTAGCGCTCTTGTCGTACACGAGCTCCTGCATGGTAACGGCGATCTCCATCGGGTTCCTGAACGGAATCAGGGGCAAAACAGGCTTCTTTTTCAGACCGCCGAAGAGCGGTCTTGAGCGCGTAGGAGACAACAAGTATTTCAGAGACGTCCAGCTGGACAGGATTGCGATCGCAGAAGCGATATTTGTGACTTTGGCTTTGGTCCTCAGTATTCTAATCGCTTTTCAAGGTGTCTCGTTCCTAGCCTTGTCGCTAGCAGGTTTTGGAGCCCTAACCCTAGAATCAATGAACCCTTCCCTTATGCTTAGGTCGAACCGGTTCGGGGCTCAAATAGGTAAGAGTCTCCTGACGGTTCCTCTTGGAAACTCCAGTTCCCAAACAGCATAGTTTCCCACATATATCGGGTTCACACAATCCAAATAATAACGAGGGAGACCTTTCCGCAAGTTCAATCCCCGGGCTGTCCTGAAGTGAAAGTTTCGATAGTGATACCAGCTCTGAATGAGGAAGAGCGAATAGGAAGGGTTCTCGAGCAAATACCCTACAACTGGCTCCCCGAGGCGGAAGTAATCGTGGTGGACAACGGCTCCAGTGACGACACAGCTCGAGTCGCTGCCTCCAAGGGTGCTCGGGTGGTTCGTGAGCCCCGAAGGGGTTACGGAATTGCGACTAGAACTGGCTTCTCCAAGGCGACCGGAGACATTATTGTTACAATGGACGCGGACGGTGGGCACTGGCCGGGTGACCTTCTGAAGGTCTTGCGGCCAGTAGCGGAGGGCTCATCAATGGTAGCTATGGGTGTACGGATCCACAGTTTTCCCCATGGAATGAAGATTCGTCGTTTCTTCGGGAATGTGATGCTGGCGAAGGTCTTTGACGCGCTTTACGGGGGACACCTTGGGGATGTACAATGTGGTTTCCGAGCGATTCATCGTAAAGCCCTCAACAAACTAAGACTGTCCCAAGATGGTATGCAGTTGACCACCGAATTACTAATCGAGCTTAAGGAGAGGGGAATTCCCATATGTCCCGTTCAAGTTAGACAGGTCCCCACCGATCATAGCCATATTCGGGAGGCAGGGGACTTCATAGAACACGTTTCGCTGATGCTGAGGCGGTTTCCTTCCTATTGGTCGGCAAGAATTCGCAACCGACACTGGGCCGTTGCTCAGACCCGCAAGTTTGTCGGAATGAATGGCCATAGTCGAACCGATAACCGAGGAAGAGATGAGGTCAAACAGCAAATTCTCGACTCGCTGAGGAAGATTGCGTAGGGTTATCGGGGTTAGTCTTGGCTATTTCCTCTCTCCCTTGCGGACGACAACCCATGACAAGAGAGGTCTTGGCCCGGCTTAGGACCCGGGCTTTGAGGCAGCAGGTCTGGTTTAGAGCCTTAGACCACCTAGAGAGGGGTTTGGTAGATCTCACCATGCGATGGGTAGATCAAGTAAAAAGCAGTAGACTGCGAAGGGTACTGGCGGAGATTCTGGCGAAACTAGTTCGAGTGTTGGACACTGGCATGGTGAAAGCCTTGGAAAGAGGGAAGAGGTGGGCCGCTAGGTCTAGCGATCTGGCTGTCCGGTGGGGGAACATGCAAGCCTATCGTTGGAGGTTCGAAGAAGCCTTCCAACGCTTCCTCGGACTCGGACTGTGGACGGCTAATGATTGAGGGTTGGATGGCTGGTCAGCGTTCTTTCGAGGGCTTGACTTTGAACCTCTTGCATAATGCCTGGTTTCCAGTTCAACGACACGCATCTGTCAACGGTAGGCCGGCGATGGCGACGCTCCTGATCACAGTTGGATGTTGTCGGCCTCTGGGCACTAAGGATAGGCACGGGACCTTGGACTCGCCCTCCAACTACCAGCGGGAATACTTACTCCGGAGAATTGCTGATTGGGTTGCCGAACTAGATCTACTCTGGAACCTTGAGGATGCCTCATATAGAGGGCCCGTAATTCCCAAGAAATGAGACTGGAACGGGCGAGAAGATGGAGGCAAGTCTGCAGCCTAGCGACGAAGGACGTTCATCAGGACCAGAGACGACATCAATGAATCATCGACGCATAGACCTAATGACTACACAGCCAGGAAAGTCATCAAAAATGGCGGTGGCAGTAGTAGTTCCGACTCTTAATGAACGCGGAGGGGTTACGGACCTCATTCCTCAAATCAAGCGCGTACTAAACGAGTACACTACAGAAATTGTAGTAGTGGATGGTAACTCGTCCGATGGAACCGCGAATCTTGCGAAAGACCTTGGAGCCCATGTAATCAAGCAGGACGGGAGCGGTTACGGTGACGCGCTCCAGTTGGGTTTCAAGTTCGCGCACTCTGCCTTGAAGGCAGACATAACCGTGATGATCGATGGGGACATGACGTACGATCCTAAGGATATCGCGAACATGATAGACATCGTTGCTTCGGGAAAAGTGGACCTTGTCGTGGGTAACAGATTTGCGGACATGGAGGATGGCGCGATGAGTTTGACAAGTAAATGGGGCAACAGGTTGCTGTCTTGGTTCGCAAAGCATGCAATTGGTATTCGACTAACGGATTCCCAGTGCGGTCTGAGAGTCTTCAGAACTCAATTCACTCCCACCATAACAAGAGCCTCCGCCGGAATGGCGTACGCCACGGAAATGATCGCTGAGATAACACAAGTCGGCGGTCGATTGATGGAACTCCCTATTTCGTACTCAAGAAGAGTCGGGAAATCAAAGCTCAGGCCGGTGCGTGACGGTTTGCAAATACTCTCAACCATGCTTAGGCTTGCCCGAGATTATAGACCGCTGTTCCTGTTTGGGGGAGCGGGGGTAACTTTGGTGATGTCAGGAGTTGTAGTGGGCCTCAACTCTTTCTACGAGTGGCTGAAATTCGGTTACATCACCCATCCTCCCTTCGTAGTTCTGTCTTCTCTGATGATAGTCAGCGGTGTGCAATTACTCAGCTTCGGTCTGATAGCTGACATGATCAAGTCTCTGAGAAGGGACTTTAGAAGAAACATCAACTGAAGCTGCTCCGATCGATCAGGGCTTCATGCGGGCGTCTCTTACCTTGGAGAAAAAGAGAGTTTGCGTCATCATAGTTCACTACGCTATGCCCACACAGCTATTTGAACAGCTAACTTGGATCAGCAAACTCCCCGATTTCGCGAGCGCACCCATCTATGTCGTTGATAACTCCAGGCTAGAGTCGATGGCTTCATATCTTAGGGAATTTCCTCGCGTGGAGCTAATTCAACCTCCGAGCAACCTAGGCTACAGCGGCGGCGTGAACTTCTGCTTAATCAACAGCAAGGTCGCCGAGCACGAACACGCCCTAGTTCTTGGGACAGACGTATTCCCGCAGGAGCATTGCCTCTCAGAAATGCTCTCTACGGCGGAGTCTGATGAATCTATTGCCATTGTCGGTTGCAAGATTCTTGACTGCGACACAGGAGCGATCGACTCAGAGGGCGGTTACTTGTGCTTTCCCTTCGGAATAGCGCTGCCTCGGAAGGAAATAAGTCGATTGAACACTCCTTCAAAGGAATTTGACGTCGCCTTTGTCGGTGGAGCAATAATGCTTATCAAAGTGCCCGTCGTCAGATCCTTGGGTAGCTTTGACGCTTCATTTTTTGCCTACTACGAGGAAGTAGACATTTGCTGGAGAGCCCGACTTGCGGGTTACAGAGTGGTGTGTACCTCCAGCGCGCTCGCCTATCACACTAGAACCGGGCCATTCTCAAAGCTACCGGAAAGGAAACTATACCTTAGCGAGCGAAATCGAATAACATCTAGCATCAAGAATCTGTCAACTCCGAACTTGTTTCTATTCATAATTTGCGAGGCATGGTACGCGATGCTGTATTTCTCGGGAGCCATCTTAACGGATCAACCTCAGGCTGTAATGTCCTATCTCTCAGGAATCAAGTGGAACCTCGTTAATATCCGCCAAATCTCTGCAAATAGAACCCAATGTCAGGCGAGCAGGGTCTACGCCGACTCATCAGTTCTTGAGCTGCATCGCCAGGTCGGCCTACGGGTGGCTTTCAGCAGACTCCGATCCATGTCCATGCTCCGAAAGAAGAGAATCCTACAGGAACAGAGTCACTAATGAAAATCGCCGTGGTCGCTCTTCCAGCGAGGGTCAGCGGAATGTTCAAGATTGCTCTGGAGGAGGTGCGTGCCATTAGGGTGGCTGGCCATGAAGCTCGGCTTATAACACAACGTAAAGGCTGGAAAAGAGTTCTAAAGGCTTACGCATCGCTCGTTTGCAACCAACCCATCCTCTTGAGCGAAATACCCTTCTTCTCCTCTGCAACAAGCCGATCACTGGAGACACTGACTCGAATTCCATCCCCCCAGGGAAGCTCTCAGATGGACATTGACGTCGCGAGCATTGGTGTTCACGGTGCCTTTTCCCGTTTGTGGACTCATAGACTTAGCTTCGACGCTTACGTATGTCACACCGCGCTCTCTCCACTCGGTATCCTCTTCGACTACGTAGTTGGCTCCAAAAAAAACGTCCTCTACCTCCACGCTGACCCGATTAGTTATTATGTCCGAACTTTGAGTGCTTCCCATAGCCGATTCGCATCCTATTTGACGGGGTTATCTGAACGATTATTCATTCTTCGCGCGGACAAGGTGGTAGTTAACTCAAACAAACTAAGTCAAGTTCTAGCCCGCCAGTTCGGGATCAAATGTCACGTAATTTACCCAGGCTGTCACCCTTCCCCGAGCTTGGAGGAAAACAAGGGCTCCTACGTATGTTCGGTTACCCGATGGGATGCCGACCGAACTTCCGACCTTTTGTTGAGTGCGATGGAAAGGGTTAGAGGTGAGACTAAACTGATAATGGCCGGCAACTGGCCGAGCCTGCAAGTACTTCAATGGGTCATGCGTGAGATAAGAAGAAGAAAACTAACCAACAGAGTCACCCTGGAAAAAGACCCGGATGAGCGCAGATTAGTTGAATTGTACCGTAAAGCGACCTGCTTTGTCTTACCCGTTCCCGCGTTTGTTGGATTGGGTGCGCTAGAAGCGGCGTGTCAAGGAACAGCGATTATAGTCCCCAAAGGTTCAGGCGTGTGGGAGATCTTCGAAGACCAGCGTCACGGCTTCGCGTTTCAAGCGAATGATCCAGACGAACTGGCGGATAAGATAGAGGCGCTCACTAACCCTGAAACTTCATTTCAGATGGGTAGGGCTGCATGGGTTAAGTCGCAGTCCTTTGACTGGGCTGCTCACACGAGAAGACTGTTAAGCCTGGTTTCCTAAAATGAGAATCCTACTAGTCCCCAGTTCAGATTGGAATTCGCCTGTACCCGTACGAATGAAGTTCATTTTCGGAGAGCTTGCTAAGAAAGGCTATCAGATCCATGTGTTGAGATTCTGTCTGAAAGATTCTGATTTTCCCGGGAAGATCCCTCCCGGCTTTATAGTGCATTCTGTACCCGTGCCCTTTGCCGCTCGCCTTGGTGAAGTCATCTACTACGTACTGGGTTTCCCCCTCCATTTGGCCGCGATTCGCAGAATTGCCTTGGACTGCCGAGTTGATGCGATAGTCACGTCCAACTTGTTGCCCGGATTGGCTGCCTCCTTAGTAGGAAAATTCTACGACATTCCAGTCATATATGATTTGGTGGATTATTTCCCAGGTTTCCTCAGAAGATATCGTGTGCCGCGTTTTCTGCTACCTCCCTTAGAAAGAATTTTGGAGACTATACTCTCGGTCACGGCTAAGAGGTGTCGCGCTGTCGTAACCCCTAGTTTCAGCTTGGGAACACTTGTCCGAAACCGATATCTGAAATCGGATGGGAACTTGTTTGTCATCCCGAACGGTGTCGATCCCGAGATCTTTAGCCCCGGGAAGGTTGACCGTAATGCAGCCAGAAGAAAATTGGGTGTGTCCCATGAAGTTATCGTAGGCCTGGTTGGGACCCTCGAATTTTGGCTAGATTTCGATTTCGTATTCAGGTTTCTCAGCAATCTGCGCGGGCTTGGAATAACGGCTAAGCTAATGTTAGTCGGCTCAGCGCCCTACGGCCAGGCTGCTGTCAATAAGACAATAGATTCTCTGAAGACGAAGTATTCTCTCGGCGACTCCGACATCATTGCGTGCGGCCTGGTTCCACACGAAGCAGTCCCTGAACTCATCGCTGGAATGGATATTTGTCTATTACCGTTCAATAGCTCAGTTGTTGCCCAAACCTCCTGTCCAATAAAACTGTTCGAATATCTCTCGATGGGGAAGCTAATTGTTTCGACTCCAATCATAGATGTGAGCCGCATTGCACAAGATGTTGCGATAATGGGAAACGCAGATGTCACCGCAGAGCGAGTCTCGGCACGCTTGTTGAATGCCAATGATGCGAGTCTTGCATCTGTGACCAGGAGAAATATCGCTTTGCGGTACAGTTGGTCCTCTGTTGCGGAAGAATTCGGGAATTTAGTGGTCAGGACTCTGAGTCAAAGATGAAATTCGGAAGAGGTCCGGGAGTCCTTCCACTTCTATATGTCGGGTCGTCCCTTCTAATATTAGTCTTAATCTTGTGGTCTCAGACCGAGAGTTACGCCCCTGGCCTATTATTGGGCTGGGACTCATCTACCTATGCATATCTCGCACGCCTAGTAATTCAAAATGGTCCCTTAGCCATGATTTCCACTTGGAACTATCCTCATCTGAGTGTCCTGACTCTAGCGGGAGCGGGTCTATTGATTGGAAACCTCGATCTTGCCGAAAGAATCCTTCCGGTGCTTTACGGAGGCACAGTCGTAATAGCGACCTTTAGGCTGGTGAGGCTCACCGCGGGAAATGTGCACGTCGCAGGGATCTCAAGTATCCTGACGGTGGTCTCTCTGAACTTCGTTAGACTTCTTGCCGATTTGAACCGAAACTTACTCGCGTTGGCCCTTATCGTTCTTTATGTCCCGTTTTTCGTCAAATGGAAAACTGGAATCAATCCTACGCGAGCCGTCGTCTCCCTTGCTTGGTTGTCTCTCGTCGCCTACACCCAAGTTGAGTCCTATGTCTTGTTCTCACTGACCATAATCATCCTTCTAATGCGAAGCATGCAGCTACGTTCATTCCTGACCTGGACGCTCTTGTTGGCGGGGCCTTTTCTACTAGAATTGCCGTTGTTCGTCAATTTTGTTCTAGACTATGGTCAGACTGCAAGTCTGACACCAAAGACGGCTACTACCCTTAACGGTTTCGCGGCGTTCGCGTTCCTGGGAGGATTCCTCATCCCAGCAGTGGCTGTTGGGGTCGCGATCAGCTTGAAACAATACGTGAAGAGGGGAAACCTCTTCTTCGGGTTTTGGGGAATTTGGTCATCGGTTGCTCTGGCATCCGTCTTGCTGCCCTTATCTGGAATACTGGCCTTCCCGCCCGAGCGCGCTTTGTACCTTGTTCCTGTTGGAGCCCTGTCAGCGTTAGCAGTGGAGACTATTTCAGTGTCACTCCTAGGGGTTATGGCAAGATACCGGTCTGGGTAAAAGGCAATATGTGGAACGACAGAAAGATTCTCTTTGTCGCCGTTGCGGTCCTATTAACAATAGGATATGCAATCGAATCGCAACCTCTATACCAACAGTATCTCTCGCCGTACATTAGCGCGGACGACTATAACGATATCCAGCAGATAGTGAATATTCTGACCCAAGACCACCTTTCGCAGCCAATAATGGTCTTTTATGGCGAGTACGCCACATTATACTCACCGATTATCCGATCATATGTCGGAAAATCTGTTGGCCAAACATACGCATACTACGGGAAACTTCAGTTCCTGATGTACATGGTTGATCCGGCGCCTGTCAATCCAGCAATAGGCTTGTACTCAATCTCAGCCCCTCATGCAGAGCAGTTCTTCGAAGAACTATCCAAGGGGATCGGCACCGATCGCTGCAATGTTTTTTCTCATCCCATTGTAATAGATGCTCCAAGATTTTACAACAGGATACTTTCAGAACAATTCATACAGCAGTTTCGCGTATCAAATACTCTCTACATCATTCCTCCGCACTCCATCGATTGCAATTCGTTGTCGACCTGGACCCTTGCCACAAGCTCTGATTTCGCCAGTATCTCCGGTCCGTGGTGGACGACGAATTTTACGTGGGCAAAGTTTCCAGCTTCTCTCGACACCAACTTCCCAGCTGGGAAGAATTTCAATGCCACCTACAAGGTCTTTCTAGATGGAAACAAGAACTATGCGCTTTCAGTCCACTTGATGGACTATAATCCCTCAAACTATTCCCCCCTCGGAATTTGGCTGGATGGCACCCTCCTATTGACTCACTCCTACAATACATTAGGCCCAATCGTGTTGAATGTCACAATGCCCTCGGTTGGGGGAGGTCTTCACCAAATTACCATAGGAAACTCCGACCCTACTGTCCCTTTTATCCTCAGTGTTGACTACCTGAAAGTAACTCCTCAGACCTAGTGCTGCAGCCGATGCTTCCGAAGTGATGACTGGTCCGGAATGAGTTGAGACAGTGAGAAACCCCATGTCAATCGTTCATCTATCAACAAAGAGGTTTCTCCAAAAAAATCTCCCGCCTTCATTAGAGTCCCTTCTTCTAGGAGCGGACACCAAACACAGATACAGCAAGTTGGCTTGTTACATATCCTGTCGGGGGCTCGTCCTGGAGCTGGGTTCAGGTACGTCTGGATTGGTGTTGCTCTCCAGAGAGAAGCGGAGAGTGATCTCTGTTGATAGAACTCGTTACGGTCGCCGCGGTACAACCAACCGGGTTTTGGCAGATGCCAGATTCCTGCCCTTTGCCAACAGTATTTTCGAAACGGTTGTAAGTGTCGATATGATCGAACACATCCCTGCATCGGGTCGACAACTGGCTCTGAACGAGATGAAGCGAGTTACAAGACGTTTGGTCGTCTTGCATACACCAGTAGAGAGTCCTCCCCTGTTTCTGGCACGCCAATACGATACCATGTTACTTAAGCTCAGGAAAAAAGTGAGAGCATATTCCACGCAAGAACTGACTGAACATGTTAGTTCCGGGCATCCCACATTAGACGAACTGACGTCGGTTTTTCCGGGCGCGTCCATCATTCGGACTCAGAATTGCCATACCTGGTACTTCGTAATGGCCATTCAATCTATTCCTCCCTTCGTCCCAATCATGGGGCTGGCTCATCGGATCCTGAAGCGGGTTTATGATCGCGGAGACTGTTTCTACAGTTGTGTTCTTGTCTATGATACGACACAAGCGAATACAAACCCATTAGGAGAAAGCGAAATGGAAACGTGTGCAGTCGTGGGTCCCTAGTTGCTAGTTGGAGATGAATTGCCTCGAATTCCAGTGAGGCGCAGCCCCTATGCAAGGAGACCAGAACGTGACGTCCCAACAACCCTACCGAGCCTAGGGTCACCGCGACCTCACGGCTCACCACAATCCGGTTTCGGCTAACATTGGCAAAGGTTCTGATCATAGTGGGCACTAGGCCCGAGATAATCAAGCAGGCCCCCGTTATTGAGGAAGCCAAGCGCCAGGGACTGGACTTCCTCTTTGTCACGACCGGGCAGCACTATGACTATGGGCTTTGCACGCGTTTCATCGACGAGATGGGTCTTCCGCCACCAGACTACAGCATACATCTGGTTAAGAGAGATCCTGTTGAACAAATGGGGGAGATGATGGTCGGTCTGAAAAAAATTGTTGAGGGTGAACGGGACCCCCTGTTACTGGTAGAGGGGGACACTAACACTGTAGCTGCGAGTGCAATTGTTGGGAGAAAGCTGTCACTTACCGTAGGCCATGTAGAAGCGGGCCTGAGAAGTTTTGACTGGAGGATGCCGGAAGAGCACAATCGAATTATGGTAGACCACCTTGCGGATATTCTCTTCGCGCCGACGGAACCTTCGCGGCAGAATCTATTGAGAGAAAGAGTCCATGGAAATATTCATGTTACGGGAAATACCATAATTGACGCCGCTATAAGGAACACGCCGCTCGCCGTCAAGCAATCTAAAATCAGGAATAGGATCAGATTCGAGAAGTATGTGTTGGCCACCGCTCACAGGGCAGAGAACGTGGACGATGCCGCTGTTCTTGCCAATCTTGTAGAGGCAATGATTAATTCGCCTCTACCTGTAGTCTTCACCGTCCATCCGAGAACTGACAAGATGCTCAAGAGATTCGCCTTAAGGACCAGGCTCGAGAAATCCAAGAATGTCCAGTTACTTCCCCCCCTAGGCTACTTCGATTTCTTAGTTCTACTGAAGAACTGCAGTCTAGCTATAACCGACTCCGGGGGGATTCAAGAAGAGGCAACGGCTCCCCCAATACGAAAACCCGTGCTCGTTCTCAGAGTGTCAACGGAAAGGCCAGAAGCAGTAAGATTTGGATTCGCGAAGGTAGTGGGCGTCCAGAGGGATTCAATACTTCGGGGAATACGCTACGCTATTCGGCAGAACAGAGTTCCGGGGGGGAAGTCTCCCTTTGGAGACGGTAGAGCGGGCCGAAGAATTGTACACTCACTGCTGACATATCAGCGCGCCTAGCCAGCCCCCGCAGGCCTGGAGAAAGCAAACCTTGGCCTTCGGCCTACCGCGAGCGGATCTTGATTCCAGTTTGTTCAGAGGCGAATGAAACTTTTATCCACCTTTGTAGTGTTGTCTCATGATCGTGAAAGGGCTTTGCCAACAAAACTGGGTTTCGAGGACCTCTAGAGATGAAAGCCCTCGTTACTGGTGGTGCCGGATTCATCGGTTCAAACCTGTGTCGCGCTCTTGTAGAGAACGGGTGGGACGTAATTGTTCTCGATGACTTCAGCGCGGGGTTCAGGGAGAACTTGTTAGAGACTTTGAACAGTGCACGATCCAATCATGCCGAACTTCTGGTGGGAGATTGTACCAAATCGGAGGATGTGAGGAAGGCCCTGGAAGGCGTTGAGGTGGTCTTTCACCTAGCAGCAAATCCTGAGGTCCGCATTGAGTTCAACAGTCCTGCAAACTGTTTTCGTCAGAACGTCTATGCAACCCACATCCTCCTTGAGGCCCTGCGATCTAGCAGTGCTCATACTATTATCTTCACCTCTACGTCTGCAATTTACGGAGAGGCAAGTGTCCTTCCAACGCCGGAGTACTATGCACCTCTTGAACCGATTTCAGTCTATGGTGCTTCGAAACTCGCGGGAGAAGTCTTGGTGACTTCGTATTGCCGTGCTTTCGGTAAAAGAGGCATAATACTCAGACTTGCAAATGTGGTGGGTCCGAAAAGTAATCACGGGGTGGTTCATGATTTCGTATCAAAGCTTAGACAAAATCCTAGGCAGTTGGAGGTCCTAGGGGACGGAACTCAAGCCAAGTCGTACCTATACGTAGATGATTGCGTGGACGCCCTGATACGCGCCTGCCGATCCTCACAAGACGATGTAGAGATATTCAATGTAGGTTCAGAAGACCTAATAGACGTTAAACGTGTCGCTATGATAGTATCCGAAGAAATGCGACTCAACGATGTCTCCCTGGAATTCGTTCTAGGCGCGCTGGATGGTAGAGGTTGGGTAGGGGATGTCAAGAATATGCTTCTTGATATTACGCGAATTAAGACAACCGGCTGGAACCCCAGGTACACCAGTGAACAGGCAATACGGCTTGCTACCAGGTCAGTCGTACTCCCAACCGATGTCCCAACGCTTGAACAGATGAGTATCGACATAGGGCGCTCCTAGGCAAGGCACGCGTCCCCTAAGACTACGCTAAGTCCGCCCAAACGGCTGTTGATCAATAAGGCACAGGTCAGGGCTTGATCATCTTTGACGGCTGATTTCCCATATGAACATCCCTTTCTCTAGCGTTCTGGTTACCGGGGTAGCTGGTTTCATAGGGAGTCACATATCGGACAGGCTAGTGGGCGAGGGACTTGAAGTAGGCGTGATGGTTTGGTACTTGCTTAGCTCGGAGACTTGGCTGGTTTGCGCGGCTCAGGGCCCGGGGGTATTTCTTCCCCCTTTCTTGCTTGAGGCTTTTGGCTCTGGGCGTGATTTTGAGCGGAAATGCCCGGCTTGGGCTTCGGAGGGGCTGACGATACTGTGTCTCCAGCTAGTGGTGGCACGGGGTTCGTTTGAGAAACTCGTTTGGGAGTTCGCTTAACAGAGGTCTTCTTTTTCACCGAAGTCGAGAATGCATCGTTCTCTAGCGGTCCCCTGATCCTTCTCATTCCCAGATAGAGATACGTGGCTACTGATGCTGAAGAGACTCCGAAGGCGACGCTAAGAGTCGGAACCAGTATCGGGGAAAGGCTGTTTACGTATGTCTGGAAGTAGATATTGCTCAGATAGGTTACGTAAAGCGAGAACGATAGGGACGTGATTACGGCTAGCTCTGCGATGATGATGAGCCAAGCCTTCTTCGGGAAGTTCCACCAGGTCAGGTAGCCTATTTTTGAGACCTCCGGAATAGTCTCATGAGAATCCGTTAGGCGCCGGGATTAAGGCGAGGTGTTACCGGCAGAGGAGGCCCTTACGGTTGAGGCATCCGAGCTAGGGGACTTGAGGCTGGGCTCGGTTGCTTGCGATCGACTATGATGGCCCTAACCCCTTGAACGACACCTAAACCAAGAATCCCGAGCAACACTGCATGGCCTAAGGTTACCAGTGTCAGGGCTTTTCTTGAAAAAGCGAAGGCTGTGAGCGAAACGTTGTTGTCACCGGCAAACAGAAGGGTCAATGCAATGATCGAAACCGTGGGGATCACCAGATAGACAGATTCTCCTTGGGACTCCGTCACAAGCTTGTAGTCTCCGTTGAGATACGATAGGACTAGAACGAGTCCTAAGGCTCCGACTTCGAGAACGGTGTCCGCCGGACTCGGTAGCCCTAAGCTTACTCCGAGTTGGAAATTTGATAGGGGGTAAAGAGGGGGAATCGTTCCAACTATCGAGTCCGCTAAGAGGTGGGAGAGAATCCCCGCTGAGAATGCCAGTCCGAGACCCTTGAATCTAATGATGAGAACCGCGCATATAGGTAGAAGAATAATCAACGAGTGAGTGTAGGTATGATGTTGAATCAGCAGATTGAAGTAAATATCAAAGTCCGGGAGAACACCCGCCAGCAACGCTACGTAAGCGGGGATGTAGACTTTGACCTGTCTGCCCGTAAGCTTCGAGAAGACATAGCTCCAGCAGCTGTGTCCGAGGAGAAACACGGCTCAAGCTTTCCCGTTTCGACATTTCAATTGGAGACGGACCCTCAAAACACGCAGAGAGATTCCCTTGGCCGATAGATCCAGGCTCGTCCTTCATTGTACATCGATTTTCAGGGGTTTTTCGGATTCGTTATTGTACCATTGCATGAACGACTTGATTCCATTTTCGAGAGATATCTTGGGTTGGTATTCGAGAACTTTCTTAGCTTTCTCAATGTTTGACCAGCTGGCTCTAACCTCCCCCCGCCGTGCAGGCATATGAGTGATGTGAGATCCAGGTTCCGTTAGATGCGAGAAGATCTCAGCAAGTTTGCTTATGGTCGTCGGCTTTCCAGTTCCTATGTTGAAAGTATGGCCGATCGCCTGATCCTTGTGCAAAGCGCTTGCCGTTGCCTCGATAGCGTCGGACACATGGACGAAATCCCTTGTCTGTTCTCCATCCCCGTAGACATTCAAGGGTTGTCCAAGCGAGATAGCCTCCGCGAACTTCGTAATCACTCCGGCGTACGGTCCAGGGGATCTACGGGGTCCGTAGACATTCATAAGACGCAAGATAACCGTTTTCAGATTGTGGGTTTCAGCGTAGGCCTTGACGTAGGCTTCTCCAGCCTCCTTCGTGGCTCCGTATAAATTCGAGGGGTTTGATCGGCAGTCTTCTCTAAAGGGCGGAGTCAGGTCATTTCCGTAGACGGCCGCGGAGGAGGCGAAGACAAACCTTTCCACCGAGTGTCTCAAGCAAGATTCGAGAACGTTCAAGGTTCCTTCCACATTTACTCTATGAACTAGGAGAGGCTTCTCTATTGAAAGGGCAACGCTAACGATTGCGGCTAGATGAACGACAGCACTTGCTCCACCAATAGCCTCATCGATCATTCCGGGGTTGAGTACACTTCCCTTTACGAATCTGAATTTCGGGTTTTTCAAGTGTCGACTGACGTTACTAATCCGACCGGAGGACAGATCGTCTAGTACCGTGACCTCGTCTGTCGAAATGAGGTGGTCGACAAGATTACTCCCAATGAATCCTAGGCCACCCGTTACTAAGATTCGTTTCATGGAATAACCATTCCAATCGCGAACTCATTCTCCTAAAAAAGCACATTCTCAAAACCACCCTCTGGCTCCTTGTCAGCTCATAGCGTTCTCAAGGAACCTAGCGTTGAGCCGCCTATGTGAGGGACGGATGTCTTGTAGCGATCTTTCCTCGCAGATACCATCTTTCTTTGGGCAGGAATCTTGGGCAGCACGTGGAACACCAGGATAAAATAGAGGCTGCGGTGGTTTGGTCGCTCGGTCACAAGAAATTGCAGATCTTCAGGGCAAAGCTGAGAGGGATTCTGCTTTTTCGCACAACTCTTAAACGGACGTTGAGGGACACCAAGGGTTAGTCTTGAGTAGCGTACACAGTTAGGGCTTGACAGATGATTATTCCCGTCCGTCGTATTTCTGATCTTCTCGTGACTTGTGCAGGACATTTTCTAGGGCTGAACCAGGACACGTCCACTGCGGCAAGAAGGGGCACGAGAATAGGGCTATTCGTCTCAGGCGCCTTTCTAGTATCGGTTGGGCTGCTGATCGTTCTCGTCCCAAGCCTCTTTGTCGTCCTAGCACTTCCCATCTTCCTCTTTGGAGGATACAACCTTGTAAACTCAAGAAGGAAGACGTTGTCGCTTAGCCGTTCAAATCTACTCTCGCTCTCAGGCCACCTCTGCGCTGCCCTGGTTCTTTACATTCTCCTCACCAGAATCCTCTGGGTCACCTACATGACCGACAGCATCGTCGGCTCGTACATGGGGGTCTTGAAAATTCTAACGCTTCAGAACCCGTACGGCTACTCCATTAAGCCCTTCCTCGACCAGTTTAGCTTTTCCCCGTCCTTCTACACGCCTAGGGTCGATGGCTCGTTCGAGTTTCATCTTAACTACCCCGCTTTGAACTTCCTCTCGCTCCTTCCACTCTATGCCGTGGGACTGCACGATCTGCGTGATGGCGTATTCGTCTTTCACATTCTATCCGTCCTTGTGATTTTCGGACTTGTTCCTTCCCGTCAGAAAGCACTCAGCCTCGCTCCCTTCATCTTCTTTCCAGCATTCGTCGCCTCAAGCTGGACCGATAGCGTTTGGGCGTTCTTCCTGCTCGCGGGAACTGTCCTATGGTATCGAAACAGGAACATCGGCCTAGCAATGGTAGGGCTGGCTGGCGCCACCAAGCAGATCGCCCTCATCGCGGCCCCATTCCTCATTATTCGTCTTTGGCAAGAATCCCCTAGCTCAAGGTTGAGAAATACTCTTGCAGGAACCGTTGCTCTAGCAGTTGGCTTTCTTGGCCCAAACATTCCCTTCATATTGTCCGCGCCGTCCCAATGGTGGATTGCGACGATCGCCCCCTACCTTCCCGGCGGAGCAGTGGAAGTCCCTGGGGGAATTGGGCTCTCTGGAATTCTCTTACGCTTAGGGATAGCACCTCCACCTCTCTTCTTTGTCGTCCTAATGGGGCTGGTTGGCATGGGGTCACTCTATCTCTACGCGACGCGATACTCGAAATCGAGGTATTACGTTTGGATCTTTCCCGCCCTTATCTTGTTCTTCTACTACCGATCATTTCCAAACTACATCTTCTACTGGTCGCTTCCACTGGCTCTAGAATTCTTCAGGAACAAGCCTGCTTTATCGATATGGCACTTTTCGCCGTTCAGCCGCATTGCCTTGCGCCCGACAATAGCTCTAGGTTTGCACTCGCTGCGCGTCAGGCTAAGAGTTCCGTTACTTGCAGGTTTGTTGCTTACCACGATATTTGTCGGTGTCTACGGAGTCTATGTTTCCAGCTCACCGACATACAAGGTCGAGGTCCGGATAAACTCAGTAACAGATCCTGACGGAATAGGAGCCGCAACCCTCCTGAACCTAACACTTGACAATCAGACCCCTCAACTCATCACTCCATCATTCTTTGTCTATTGGTTATATCTCCCATATCTGTGGTCGTCGAACTCGAGCAATACTCTTCCTCCATGGTCTAGTGCCTCCTACATTGTAACTGCTACAGACGGCGTGGGAGCCGTCCCGCGATCGACTAGTTTCTGGGTCTACGTCTTTGACACAAACACTGGAAACCTTGTAGGTCAGTCTCTCCGTCTCACACCAAACATTCCCGTTCCAGCTCTGGCAAATCCCCACTTCCGATGGTGGACACTGGATGTCGGGGCGGGAACGCAAGTGCCGTTTGGTTGGAAGCTGATCAAGACCAACATAGACCAGTTCACCTCAGTAATTCAACGACTGGACCAAAATCCGACAGCAGGGATGAGCTTGTTGCTCAACTATTCTGCCCCAGCGGTCAATCTCGAAAAGATAATGCTCTCTCAGAAGGTTCTCCTCAACGCTACAACGGTGAACCTCTCCTTGTTCGATCCTTTAGCAACAAGCACGGGCAGTCAGGCCATCCTCGGCGTGACAGTGACGGACGGCGCTCACGAAATCACTTACCTCTTCTCCAATGCAACCGCGAAGTCGACATTTGTACCTTCAGCCTACAACGCTTCAGCCATAATTCCCATCACTGCTTCTACCTGGACCACTGTTTCCATTAATCCGAGCCAAGCTTGGCTCGCTCAAGGATGGGCTGTTCCCAACCAGGTCACTTTCGCGATCTTTCTCCAGGCCAATCATATAGGTCTCTACTCAGCTAGCATCCGTGACGTAACCTATCCATCCTCAGTCAAGTAATCCGTGGATGTCTCTCTACAAATTCTTCCCACCAAACGCTCACCTCGACGCAATTAGAGGAACAGCTTGACTACTGCAGTGTTAGGCTAATCGACAACGGGTGCGAGAGTGCACCGATGGTCACCAAGACAAATATCGTATGACCACTCTGAGGCGGTAGTCGAAAAAACCAGACTCACAGTTCTTGAAGGCCTAGGCTTCAGTAAGTTCTCGTGTGACTGGCGGAAGATGACATGCCCAAGCATGATAAGACTCGCGAACGGTGAGAGGGTGTTGCCGACATTTTGCTTCTGTTCTCTTGAGATTGAATTATGTATCCGCGGCAATCGTAATATCGCAAAAGGCGAGTCAGTCCACGCGAGAATTACTCGAATTTATATTGTGCGTAGCTCTATTGGCGGAATTGAGGGTCTGACAGTTTAGAAGAGACATGCCCGTCGGAGGACACCGTAGTGTCTAAGTTCATGCAATCCCTAGGAGACTCCGCTTATACAAAGCTACGAAGGATCGCTGACGACAGGGATATCACCGTGCAGGAGTTGATCCGAGCGATCGTGATACCAGACTGGCTCAAACTAGCCGAGGCCCATGATGGAGGAAATGCCCAGTCAGAGAGACATCGAAAACGGATCTCAAGAGCAAGAGCTAGAACATCCATGTTACAGGCGGCAGTTGTGTCGAAATCGAAGAAAAAGCAGTAATCGTTCGAACTCTCGACGTTTTCTTGTAGACAGCCTGATTGGGACTAGACTCCTCTATTGACTGAGCCTGAAATGGGTCCTTAGAAGAATCTATAAGGACTGCCCGTAAATCGCCCCTTTGTTTCGCGATAAGGTCGAGATGACGTTATTGCAATCCATAACCAGCATTTTTCCAAGAAAAGCTCGGTAACTATACGCTAAAGAGGATATTCTCTCCAGCTACCTTGTCACCAATGCCTGATACGAACGCGAGCAAGGACTGGGCCCCCTTCTCCAAACAAATCAAACTGGACGAAAGCGATTGGGCAGTGGTGGATGCGCTGTACGAGGAATATCGTAACCGTGAGGGGCTTATTTCGAAGGCGGACTTCATTCGAAAGCTGGTTCTAACCGGGGCGCGCTCGCAGCTGTTGTATCTGCGCCAGCATTCCCCGGCCTCTCTATCTCGGGTAGCAAGAACCAGCGGGACTAACTAGCACCCGTTCGGTTGTTTCCTCTACGGGGTCTAGCTCTCTTCTAGATCGGTTTGTGCCCAATCCCATGTCTAATTTTTCTTCTGGTCAAAATGATAATGTGTCAAATCTTATGATCCCGGTTCCGGTCTTCGGTCACCTTAGGCGGTAACGTTGAATGTGAATTGGTTCTGGAGTTTCGTGGTGATCGTAATCGTATAGGTATGACCTGGAACGAATTCTTGGAAGAGGCCGAATAGCCCATTGTAGGTGCAAGCCTCGCAGCTCGCCCCGATGTAGATCACCGCTGCACTAGCCGTACCTGGCTGTATGGTTGGACTCGTCCAATTGGCAAGAATCCATTGGTCTCCCGAGATGTCTGTCACCGTGTACGACTGGAGGGTTATCGGAGTATTACCGTTATTCCGGAGAAACAATGTCATACTGGTAGAAGAAAGGAGCGATGATCCCGACAGGGTCAATGATTCTGGAACGGGGTCTACAACGTTGACCGTCAGGATGCAAGAATGACTTACAGTTCCGCTGGCTCCAGTGATCGTAATATTGTACTCTCCTGACAAAGTCGAACTGGTAGTCGACACCTGTAAGCTTGTATACGACGTGGCTGCAGGGGTAAGTGTTACCGGGTTTTGACCTCCCATCACGCCCAGAAATCCAAAAGGTACCGTCGCAGAGAGAGACACAGACCCCCCGAAACCATTGTTGCTGTCGAGGATGATACTGGTGGAATTGGTCATTCCTGCTACCACGCTGATCGAGTAGGGGTAAGCGTATAGGCCGAAACCAGCAAGCGGGTTCACCGTAACCGTAAACATAGTTGAGCTGGAAACGACTCTTCTCCCAACTGCAGAGGTGCCGGTTATAATGATGCTGTACGTCTCGATCGATGCATTCTTTGCCGCTTCGACTGTCATTGTGGATGTGGCAGTTCCCCCCGCCTGCACGCTGATGCTATTAGGATTGAAGGAGACCGATAGGCTTCCCATGGTGAATTGTGCAGCGAGAGAAACTGTCCCTGCGTAACCTTGAGTGCTTATGATGGAAATGGTCGAGGTGGCGTTCGCCCCTTGCGGCAGTGTGACTTCCGAAGGGCTTAGTGTCAGTAGGAAGGTACCTGTTGGTTTGCGGGCTTCGCTGATGGTGAATGGGAGAATGGTTCCGCTAACCGTGAACGAGCCAAAGGCGAAGATCAGAAGCAGGATGGCGGCCTTGAGAGGGACCCGCTTTATGGATAGTGTCGTGGTGCATTCCTCCGAGCTCAACCCTTGAACTAGAGTTTGTCGAATCGTCACTATACGGGTCTTGTAACTGGAGCCTCGCGGGGTCGCCTCTAGACACTGCTCTCGCGTGGTCTCGCGCTCTCGTTCCATTGTTGTTCCGATAGGCTTGCCGTCTTCGGTTCCACCCCTTGCTGCCTCTGTAGTTCGAACCGAGCATTGGTGAGGTAGTGTAGAGCTTCACGCCTAGAGATCGCTAGATCCCGGTTTATCCTGCTTCTTTCCATGTCTTCTTGAGAGCAGCCACACTGCAATGACGATTCCTCCGACGGCTACGTATCCGATTAGTGGGAGCGTTGCATCCAGAAAGTACACGATTGAGCTAGCGTTCTGGCCCGCAAGAACTCCGAGGTAGATCAAAATAATATCCCAGATGACTATGCCAACGGTCGAATAAGCGAGGAACCTGCCGATTTTCATCTTGGCTGTACCCGCAGGGAAAGCTATCAATGTCCGCAGCAGGGGGACAAACCTTGCCAAGAGCACGGCTGCACTGCCGTGATTTGCAAACCATCTTTCGGTTATCATCAGATGTTTCTCGCTCAGTCCAATTTTCCTCCCGTATCTGAGAACAGCGGGTCTTCCCAGGTAGTATCCGATACTGAAGTCGACAATTGTTCCGACCAAACTTCCCAGGGTTGCCGCCGCGACTGCGGTCCAAAACTCAAGTTTGCCCTGGTACACGAGGAACCCGGTCAGTGGAAGCACGATTTCGCTGGGGACGGGAAGGGTCGCGCCTTCAAAGGTCATCAAGAGGAAGACCCCTGGATAGTTCCATTGATAGAGCAGGTTCAGCGCAAAGTTGAATATTGCATCGGTGAGGCTCAAGCCGGCCTACTGCTTCGCTATCCAGCTCCTTTCAAATCCTTTCGCGTCTGCCAGAAAACTATTCGATATTGAGTCATCCAGAAGGCCATCTCGAGCCAGATTCTGTATGCTAATTGTTTTTAGCGATCCTCTGGACCGATTTGTCCGCGATGACCAAGCGCGAAAGGGATGATGGCGCGTCAGGCAAGATCATACTGTTCTTAGTGTTCGGGATTTTTCCATTGGTGTTCATGTTGTTAGTATTCGTTTTCGGTCCAATGCTAGGACTACGGTTCGGGGCCTGAATCTCGTAAGCTAAGCTAATCGAGCGGTAAGCCGGCCGCGACGTTCGGGTTTGGATAATACCTCTTTACGTCCCGAGGACCATATTTCTTCTCGAACAACTGGATTACCTCGCCAACCTCCCTCTTCCCCGTTATTGGGTGAAGCTTTCCTGTAATGGTTTGTCCGCTGGAGGTGATTTTCACCAGGGGATCTTTGAGGATGTTCTTGTACCATTGCGAGCTTGTGCCTGTTACAGGCAGCAGCAACAACTCGGTCCCTCTAAGCACGAACCAGACGGGTCGAGGAATAGGCTTCCTGCTCTTTCTTCCAGTGACCGTGAGTTCGATCTCCTTCTCCTTCGTCAACCTAGACTTGAGATTGTCTGCCTTCATATCGGCTCATTGGTAGAAATGTGTCGGGTATGAAAAAGGTTCCATAGTGGTGCTAGAATTCTGATCGATGGGATGGGAGCAGAAAGGCTAAGGCTCACTTCGCCCGCGCTTAGTCAGGCTTGAACTGTCCGGCCTGCCACGGCGAGCTACAGACTTCCGATAGCTTCTGCCCACATTGTGGAACTAGGCTAGACTGGACCAGTTCGGGGAGGCACGGCTCGCCTCCTGCACGGCACATTGGAGCCGCGGTGGGCCTAATCGCACTTGTGGTGGTTGGAAGCTTGTTTGCTTCAGGAGTCCTAGTTCCCGCCGCAACCCGCTTTTACGATGAAGCACGGAATCTTCTGCGGAACCTGACCTGTCTCAGTCCTGCTCTTTGCACAAACTCTACCTTCCCAACGACAACCGGTAAGGCCACATATGATCAGCAGGTATCTCTGATCTTTACCCAAGACTTCAGTTCGCTTAGCTTCAACGTGACCGCTGTTCCTCAAACCGATTCTTCCAGCTTCGGTCCAGCGTATCTTCTGAACGGCCTCTCCGATAGCGGTTATTGGTATCAAGTCGGGCTGGCCTACAACTGGCCTTTAGCCTCGGGGACCAGCTACGTTTCCGGGTTCCATTTTATCTGGGAGGTGTTCTATCCGAACGGTTCGACGAACAACCCTGTCTTGTCGAGAGTCCCGGACAGAGTGAACCAAGGTGATACTGTACGGCTGAGCCTCTCGTTTTCCAGCGGAAACGTCGTCATGGGAGCCCTCGATTATAATACCGGAGCTTCTTCTTCTCACAGCTATACTAGCGGGGCCGGGAGCATTTTCAAGGGCTCTTCCAGTTCTCGCGCAACACGCACTCCCACGAGTCTGATGACAGAGTGGTATCATGCCAGCGCGTCTGAGCCATCAATGAAACAAGTTACCTACTCAGAACAAGACGTTCTGATATCATCGGGTTGGATCTGTATCGGCGAATACGCACCGTCTAATCCGAACTCATCAGTATTTGGTCAGTGCAGTTCGGAAATGTTACTTGGAACCCAGATGCAGCAATACTCGTACCATGGGCTCAACGCCTACGCCAATCAAAACATGTTCCAGACCGGACCCTCCTAGTACCCAGTATCGCTCTCAAAGCGGGGAGACCCGCAGGTTATCTCGGACCTACCGACGCCGGGTTACTTCATCCTTAGAAGCCGATACGGAAACCGATGTTGCCGGGAACAGACCGTTGCGGCGTGTTGCGACTCGTTCTGGCGCAAACGATCTAGTGAGCTCGAAACCTGTAGGTCAGATTACAGTCCACAAGCTTTTCCAGGAATTTCCAGTTGCTAGAATAGAGGAGTTGGTGGATCAGCTCGAGAGAGCTGGTGAGGGGATTGACGTTCTCACGGTAGGAGGGGTTCTGCACCTTGCATGCGGAAGTCCTCTAGAAAACATCTTCGTCCAGACCGACGCTGTCAAGCATGTTCCTGGCGATCTTCTCGCCGTTTACCAGTATTGCAAAGGCTGCAAAGTAGCGGTTAGAGTGCTCTAATCAGATAGGCAATCGGGATCGCTCTTGTTTTCTATTGGGCAGCTTTGTCCGTACTGAAAGGCGGAAGGTTTCTGTGCTGAGCTTCCTGTCCGGCTTGCCTGGTTGCTAGTCGTCTCGCGTCATCCGGTTCAGCCGTCTCTTCGTATGTTCCAGACTTGACCGCGCTTTGATCGTCAAGAGTGCGAGGGACGTGACGAGGCCGAGGAGACCCCCGATCAGGAGTAGCCGCATGCTGTAGGAGATTGTTGGGAACGTGGGGCACCAGGTGCAGCCACCGTTTGAGCTTCCCCCTGAGCCACTTCCACCGGAGCCTCCTGGCGCTGCTTGATTCACTTGAATGCCCATGGGGCTGGAGCTGGACATTGGAGGAGTACCGTCATCAGTGGCGATGAAATCGATCGTGTAATATCCAGTCTGGCTAGCACCGGGTCTCCACGAGAAGACGCCCGTGTATGAGTCGAAGGTTGCGCCCGCCGGTAGTTGGGATGCTGACAGCGCGACCGTCCTAGCCGGGTTGGAGCTTGTTGCGGTGACCGTGAAATTGATCCATGATCCTGAGTTCACCGTCTGGTTTCCTGGTAGAGCTAGTGCGGGAGGCAACAAGGCTTGTACATTGACTGTTATGCTTGCCAAGCTCATTGCTTGGGGTGAGCCCGAGTCTGTAACTGTCAGCGTAACTGTATAGGATCCTGCGGTTGAATATGCATGGGTTGGTGTCCTTCCTGTTCCAGTAGCACCGTCGCCGAACGAGATCGCGTAGCTGTAGGGTGTTGTTCCGCCTGTGGCCGAGGCTGTGAAGGTGACTGTTTGGCCCACCTGAGGAGAGGATGTGGAACCTCTGATGGCGGCGGAGAGAGGTGGGGTTGTGTAGACAGTTAGAGATCGCGAGCTTGTGGCTGTTTGCCTGGGCGATGACGAGTCAGTTGCCGTTTCGGTTACTGTGAACGATTGGGCTGTTGTGAACGTGTGGGTTACGGTCGGTCCCGTGCCTGTTGTTCCGTCGCCGAAGTTCCAGGTGACGGTGTAGGGTGACGTTCCGCTGGTTGTTACCGCGGTGAATGCGACTGGGGCGTTGACTAGGGGTGTTGAGGGGAGGAATGTGAAGCTGGTCGATAATGGTGGAGGAGGTGATACGGTCACTGTCTTGGAGCCGGTAGCTGTCTGGGAGGGTGAGGACGAGTCAGTTGCCGTTTCGATTACTGTGAAGGTCTGGGTGCTGGCGAAGGTATGAGTAACGGTGGCTCCTGTTGCCGATCCTCCGTCGCCGAAAGTCCATGATATCGAGTATGGAGCGGTTCCACCTGTAGTTGTACTTGTGAATGTCACGAGTGAGTTTAATGTCGGACTTGTCGGACTAAATGTGAAGCTGGTCGAGGGTGGTGGGGGCGTTGAGGTGGTTACTGTCTTCGAGCTGGTGGTGGTTCGCGCTGGGGAAGAGGAGTCAGTGGCGGTCCCAGTTACCGTGAAAGTTTGAGCCGTCGAATAAGTGTGTATAGCGGAAGTTCCCGTCCCTGTTGAGCCGTCGCCAAAGTTCCAGCTGATCGCGTAAGGTGAGGTTCCGCCTATGGTTGTGGAGGTGAATGTGACGGGTTTGTTCACCAGTGGAGCGCTGGGTGAGATTGTGAAGCTTGTGGAGAGCGGTATTGAGCCAATGTTGAGGCCCACATTGTACCAGTCTACGTTAACAGAGTTGAGCAAGTAGCCCTCTGTTCCGATCTCGATTCCTGCGAGAGTACACTGAGTGTTGGCTGGTAGTCCCCATGCGGCCAGGTCTCCTTGGCAGAGCTGAGTCGCGTCTGCGGTGAGTATTCCTGTTTGTCCTGGATTGGCTTGTAGAGTGACGATGTCCCAAAGTTGAACGATACTGTGACACTAGTTATTCCTGTTGGAAGCGCGGTGCCAACCGTAGAGTGCCAGGGGAAGGTGCCCCGTTGGGCGGTGCAGTATCCATAGCTGTTCGATCCACCTCCGGGCGTCGACTGCCTAGTCTGCAATACTCCGTTGGAGATAGTCTCCGTTCCGCCTGGACAGTTGTTGATGTACCAGGTGTTATCGAAATTGCCTGTGAGCGATGAGGATGCGACTACTGTGTGGGTGGCCGTTGCTGTCTGCTTGGGGGAAGATGCATCGGTCGCCGTTTCGGTCACTGTAAACGATTGAGCTGTTGCGTAAGTATGAGTTACTGTTGTGCCTGTAGCGGTTGCGCTGTCGCCAAAATTCCAGCTAATCGTGTAGGGTAGCGTTCCGCCTGTTGTTGTCGCGGTGAAGGATACTGGAGAATTAACCGTCGGGTTTGTGGGAAGAAATGTGAAGCTTGTCGACAGGGGTAGCGAAGCGACAACCGGGATTGTTTGGGCGCTGGTGGCGGTCTGTGTCGGTGTGGAGGAGTCTGTTGCCGTCTCGGTGACTGTGTATGACTGAAGGCCTGTGAACGTGTGGGTTAAGGAAGCTCCCGTTCCCGTCGCACCATCTCCAAAGTTCCAGCTGATAGGATATGGTGACGCTCCACCGGTCGTTGTTGAGGTGAAGGTGACTGGGAGATTCACGATTGGAGTACTTGGCGAGATCGTGAAAGTTGTCGATAACGCTGGGGGTGTTATTGCACCGAAGAACTCCGTCATGGGATTTGCGTTCGCGTCATTCGAGGTGAGTGAGCTTAAGCCCCAGATAACTTCAAGAGTCTTGAGATATGAATAGTGGTTGTACGAACCGGTTCCAACGTATCCTGTTTTCACAACAGGACCGGACCAGGTGGCATAAATGAAATCACTTGGGTAACTGCTATTTCCTTCATCGTACTGAATCCACAATGCAGCTTTCTTAGTCGTAAAGAGGGTGCTGCTCAGAATCTTTGGCACGAGTGTTTTCAGGTAATTGTCACAGAAGCTCATCGCTGTATCATGGCAGTTGTTAGAGTCTGTAGGAGTCAACCAGATATAATTCGCCGGGGTAGCTGAGTTCAGTTCGGCAAGAAACTCTGTATCGGTTGACGGTGTTGTTGATAGAAGGTGGCTGCATCTTGCCGGGTTCGTTTGGATATCGGTGAAGGTAATGAACGCGTAATGGTCTCCGCCCCGCGGTGGGTGGGCACTGCAAGTTCCAGAGCCGGAACCACCTTCGAACCAGGCATCCCATGTTCTTCCTGATGCCTCGATTCTGTCGATGATATTCGCAGCGCTTGTTCTTGCAGGGCAATAACCACAATCGCCTGTGAATCCGTAGTCGTCCCCTGAGATGAGTTGTACATAGTTACCTTCGCTCGGATGGTCTATTGCCGAATAGCCACCGATTGAGCAAGCTGAATCACTCTGACAAGTTCCAGCGAGTCCGTATGCTGCAGCCAGCGATGTCTGATAGGGTCCACCACCACCGCAAGTGGTTATGACCTCACAATAGCCATTGTTCTCCATTAGTATGGTTACTATGTAGTCGAAGGATGGGCCGGTTGCGGCGAGCAGTATGCTTTGACTATGAGACTGATTCGGGGAGGCGGCTAGCGGAGTTACTATTAGTGAGCCCAGTAAGACGAAACAGCAGATCAGCATGATTTTGATCTTCCCGGTAGCTGGGTTCTTCGACAAGTCTCAGGAACCTCCGGTAGGCCTGAATCGCGCAGCGTGGTGCTGCACATGCGGATCTAATGATACCATTCTTGTTTTCATTCTCAACATTCCTTCCCGACCTCGGGCGCGATCATTGTGGCCCGAGCCGAACCGTCTGCTCGCTTTGCCGAACGAGAACCAGACTCTTTGTTGTGAGCGAGTTCTTCGGCAGAAACTAGTATAGTATACATTTCCGGTATAGGCAGTGCCGAACTTTTCGGGCAGGGTCGGAGTTCATGTGCCCAGTTACCACTGCAGTCTTGCGTGGACCGTGCAGGGAAGCCCTTTGCCTTGTTTGATAGATGTCGAGCATCGACGAACAAACCTTGAGCTGGTGCTGGGACCCTCGTTCTCTTTTCGGAATCTCATGTCCAGTGAGTTCGGGCACGATCTGTGGACTAAAGGATCTGCGAAACAGCGGGGCTGGAATAGAAACCGAGTCTTTCTACTCGCGTCTCGACTCCGAAGAGTTCTGTTTCAATGGGGGCCGCTCCCACCTGAGAGGCAGAATCCATCGTGTATCGCAGGAAGAGTTTCAGGAAAAAGAACTCATCCCTAGCGAGCGATGAGCCTCGAGGCTCGGCGGTTGGAGGAACTACTAACGACTCCATCGCTCCAGCACGTGATCACCCGTTCGCAGTTTATAACGCGTGTGGTACAGAGGCAGTTTCTTGCCTGCCGCATATCGATAGCTGTCTTGGTGCATCCGGAGGATCCTGCTCGACAGACCGTGAGAAAGGACGCGGTGACCCAATTTCTGGGGCTGTTGTATCCACTGCGAAAGAAACTCATTTTCTCCTGAGAATGAATTAGAACGCTGGTTTGCTGGCCTGGTTTTGTCACTCAGGCATAGTCGATGCTTCTTCCAGCTAACTGAGGTTTGCTTTGGGTAGTCTGAAATCGAGGGGGGAAAGTGCGTGGAATTATCGGATTTTGATGTCGGTCCGCGAGTACTAAGCCTTGGGCGGTAGTGTTCCAGCATTTTGACATAACCGCTCGAACCATACTGGGGGTCAGAGGGCGAGCTGTGGTCCGAGTTACCGGGGGTTCCTTGTCGAGCGTTCCCGGGTTCGTAAAGATTCTCGTGGTCGTCCAAGCGGTCGTTATTGTGGGCCTATCTGGCTGGATCTACAATGAGTACGTCAACAATCAATACCTTCAGTTATACCTGTTCGGCCTGTTCGAGGGAAAGGGGTCTTTGTTCGCCATCATAGGTCTCGGAGGGCTGGTTGGGACCACGCTGATCGGGATCCTTCTCAAAGCGGGGAATATTCTAGGAGAGATCGAACACCTCTCAGAAAAGGTCGGGACCGGAACCGACGTGAAGACGATGACCAACCCAAAACCGACAGCCATGCTTGTTCTGAAAATTGCGAGGCCTGAGCCTAGAGATGAGATTGGCCGATTGCACGGTTCTATGCAAAGATGGAAAGAACGATCAAACTATCAAGAATAGGCCGGAAGACTATTCCTTGAGTTCGAGATCTCTTAGCATTTTCTTGTAGTGCGCGTTTATGATCTCCCAGAGTCTATCTTTGTTTTCTCCGGTCACCGTCTCTCTTTCAAAGGTGATCTCGAGTGCTTGGTCGGGGAGCTTGAACCCGTCAATTCTGATCTCTGGAAGTCTCGCTTTCGTCAAGTCCTCGTTTATTGTCTCTTGAAGATGCATCAGCTTCTTAGCTGTCGGCAAGTCGTGGCAACCTGGGAATCTCGGCGTTGGATTTGGATATTTAACCCCCTGAGGACCTGACGGGGAACGTCTCGGGAGACGGATTCTCTGCTTTCTCAGGACCTAGTCACCTCTCTATTTGATATAGGATTCTGCCTACTCTCGATCTCTCAGAAGTGAACGGTTCAGATGGAGGTTGATGATAATCGATGTTCTGCTGATGTTTTCGAGTGGTATTCACGAGCTTGTTGCGCGATCTATTCGTGAATAATGGGTACCATGGTTTGAGGGCTCCTGTTTCACCACTTTGACATAGGCCAGGAACCTTGTTTTCGAGAAGAGTAGAGAGTACTGTTAGAGGATTCAATCTTTGACTCAGAATGCTGATTTCTCAGCGAAGAGGTTGATGCCGGGCTATGCGAAGATCATAATGCTACTACAATCGATGGTGATACTCTTTTTCTCCTTCTGGGTTCTGCAGGAATACACGTACAATTTCTATTTCCAGGCCTATGTGAACGACATGGTTCAGACTAACGGCTCGCTCATCGCTATCCTGGTTTTCGTCAGCTCGCTGGGATTGGCGCTGGGACTTTTCAAGGTTCTAAAATCTACCCACCACCAGATTGGAGCTCTGGTCAACCAGCCACGGAGTCCCACGATCGGTCCAGTGGCCTCAACTTCCAGTGCCAAGCAGGCCACAGACCTTCACCCGATGGTAGCCGCCCTAAAGGCAGAAATGGCGCACCAAGGGACCATCGAGCCGATTCCACAGATAGAAATCAAGGACACGCCACCGCCCCCGCGCTTCCAGGCGCAGCCTGAAACGCAACAGGTCAAGACCCAAGTTGGAACACCTTCAACTGTCATAACCGGGACGATGCCGGTCCTGAAGAGAGTTACCCCTGACCAGGCTCAGGGTCAGAACTCTCAACGCTAAGACCAGTCTACTGGTTAATTCCGTTCTCGCGCCGTCGCTGGCAGGACCCGTGGGACCACTTGTTTCTGGTATCCTCTTGTGAGTAAGCTTCTAGGAGAGTCCTCGGAGAGACCGCTCTCGCGTCACGAGGTGCTCTGCTCCTAACCCCTCCTCCTTTTTCCAGGGAAAATTTCCTGTCTGGCTCTTATAATAGGCGAATATGCGATTCAGGGTCCGATCCGGGCTTTGATCAAAAGGGAAAAAGAAGGGAAATCTAGGCCGGTTCTCGAACGATTTTGGGACGATGTGTTGCGCTAGTCACGGATTCGAGATTCGGGGTCAATAAACGGGCGATTCTGTAATTCCTGTTTTCTATTCTGTCTTTTCCTAGCTTGATGTCTGGCCGCAGAACGGGCAAGAGAATAGCCCGAAAGTGTTGACACGGCCACATTTCTTGCAGATTACCTGGCCGGTCTGGGGAGCGGACATGGGACCTGAGGGAGGGCGAGGTCGAGGATTTGGTTCTGACACTATTACTCCCACCAGACAGGTGATGATTCCCGCGACAAAGAGGGCACCGCCCCCGATGAACACGGGCAGAACGTTAGCGCACGCGAATACATTACCGGACAGGATTGTGAGCAGACAGGAGCTGGCTGCGGCCGCCACGAGCACTGGGCCTAGGACGACCATCATTATTCCGAGAATGAAAATATCAGATCTCAACCTTTCTCGAAATCCATAGGAAGCATTTCTTTCCGCGGCGAGTCGGGGATGGGCAGGGAGACTATCTAAGACTCTGTTACTATCCACTTGTACTCAACGAGAAGCCCAGCGTTAGTATTTCGTTCCTGTTGAGGGTCCGCGTCCGATAGAGAGGTAGTTTAGTCCGCTGAATTCTTCCGGGTTGTAGATCCGTCTCGCGTCGACGAGGTTTGGGGTCTTCATGTACGCTTGGAAATCTTTCGCCCTGAGCCTTCGGATCTCATCCCATTCCGTCATTACGATGGCGCAATCTGCTCCCTTGAGAGCCGAGTGAGCATTCTCTGCATAGTCGATTTGTTCTGAGAGCTGTTTCTTGGTGTTCGTTATGGCCATGGGGTCGTAGGCGATGATTCGTGCCCCCTTGTTCTTTAGCTGGTTGATTACTCGTATTGAGGCGGCCTCGCGGATGTCATCAGTATCTTTCTTTAACGAGAGACCCAAGATTGCGACTCTTTTGGATGATAAAGATCCGAGAAGCCTCTCTGCCATGTTGACGACTCTGCCGGCTTGTTGTTCGTTGGTCTCTTCTGTCGCCCGGAATAGGATCGGATCGTAACTCTTGTTTTGGCTGTAGTTGATGAGCGCCTGGAGATCTTTGTGGAAACAACTCCCGCCATAGCCGGGTCCTGCTTTCAGGAATAGGGGTCCGATTCTAGGATCTAGACCGATAGCTTCTGCGATTGTTCCTACGTCTACGCCAGGTATCTGCTCGGCGATATTTGCGATTGTGTTGATGAAGCTGACCTTGGTAGCGAGGAAGGCATTGCTAGCGTACTTGACCAGCTCCGCAGCCTCAGGACTTGTCAGGATCACAGGCGGTAGCCTGGCCCCGTAGAATCTTCGATAGAGTTTGGCGAGTTCGCTAGCTGATTTTTTGTCGTTTGATCCGATGACTATCTTGTCGGGATGGAGAGCGTCGTTGATTGCGGTTCCTTCTTTGAGGAACTCTGGATTAGCACAGAGACCTAGCTCGGATCCTATGGTCTTGCGGCTAGACTCTTCTAGGAACCGCTTTACAGTGCCATTTGTGGTGCCAGGGACGACTGTGCTCTTGACAACAACAAGATGGTAACCACGCTTGTCGCGCAGAACATTCCCCAAGTCTTCTGTCGCGTTTTTGATGTAGGATAGATCGATCGAACCATCCGGTTGACTGGGAGTTCCAACTGTCAAGAAGGTCGTGCCCGTATTCGCGGCCACGGAAATATCGCTGGTGGCGTCTAAGAGATTTTTCTTTACAGTATTCTTCAGCATAGTATCTAGCTGAGGCTCGTGTAGAGGTGCCTTGCCTCTGCGAATCTGTTCCACTCGCGATTGGTCAATGTCTATTCCTATTGTCCGGATGCCGCGGGACGCGAAGGTTGCGGCCGTGCATAGTCCGACATAGCCCATTCCAACGATCGAGATAGAGGCCGATTTAGTCTTCAAGTTGCAGGGTGGTATTTTGTCTGGAACTATAAAGTCTGGCGATTGCGGACAAAGGTAATTCCCCAGCTATGGGACAAAAAGGGATGGTTTGGTTGCTGTCAGCAGGGGGTCCTTGTAGGCGGGTCGTTGTGCTAAATGCACCGGCTGTGGGTTGCTAATAAGGAGCCTGGGTTTCGGGCGGCGACGGCAAATATAATCTCGTGAAAGGTGCTCTGTTAAAAGATAGTGATTTCAAGCAATTTCATGCCAATTCTTGCGAGTCGTGAATATCCTACTTGTAAGTTCTCCGCAGATTCTCTTACAAGATGATCGTGAGACATCCTGGGGGGCTGTTGATGTTTGGGATCTCTGTCAAGATAACAAGGGAATGGGGAGGATAAAGACCGATGTCGATAGGACTCACGCTATGCCGGGGACTTAATCCTCTGTCGTGAGAGGAGAGATGGTTTTTTGGCCAAAGCTCCGAGAAGGAAAAAGAGACCGGCGCAGAACGGGGTGCAAGCAATCTTTTCCGGGACAGGCGAAAAGAGGAGCAGGACTCACGTGGTTGCCGGCGTCATCTCAACTAGCGTTGCAGCCACCCTATGGGCCTGGATCAGCATCGATGCCGGTCCGTCGTTACTCCTGACTAGTATTGCAACGCTGCTTTCCCTGCAGGGAGCCGCATTGTTTGCATACTCTCTCGAAATACGAAAGACTCAGAACCAGGTCATCGGGACAACGTTTGCGAGCTATGATCTCGAAGAAGGGATTGTGCAAAGTGAGAGTCCGAGAGAACATGTATCCTCACGGGTGGGGAATCTCTCGAGAAAGCACGGAAAATTTTCGCCCTTTCATTTCCACAGGATCATTTTGGTCGTGATTCTCGCAGGGATCATGTTGACGACGGTTGTAGGGTTCACCGCTGTCAATTTGGGTTCTCAGCATCATACGAACCCTGGTAGCGCCGGTACAGATACCAGCGGTGCGGGTACGAGCCCATCTGTCAAAACGCCATCAAGTAGAACGATGGCTCCTAGTTTCTACGCTGTTTCCAACGTAGCGGAAGCCACGGTGTCAACCAACGCGTCCTACACGGGAGCGATAGAGACTAACGCGGATGACTTCCTCATTGTTCAGATCGCTTATTCTCAGGGAAGTGTGGGAAATCTTCCCGACATTTCCTACGTAAGAGACACCCAGTCCAGCGTTTACACGAGAATAGCCAGTGCCTTTCCTGGAGCGGGGGCGAATTTCTGGGAGCAGGCCTGGACAGGCCGAGCCTCATCAACCACGATCTCCACCAACATAACTGCAAGCCCTGACTGGTTGGGCTGCCAGCCCCCATGCGTGACGTCTATCATGATCACAATGACGATCGGTCGGTATCGCGGTGTCGCCGGGGTCGGCGTCTGGAACAGTATCGCACCGAATGCCTCCTCCAATTCTCAATCCGTAACCATAACCGGGACTCAGGCGAATTCGACTCTTGTTGAGCTTCTCAGCCATGGAGCCTACAACAACTGTGAAACAGATGCTCCTCAACCCATCGCAGGTCAAACGCCAAGAAATTGCTATACCGGTACTACTGAACGAACGGAAGTCTTCGATCACTCGATATCGAACGCACAAACGCACACTGAATCCTACACCTGGGCCCAGGTGGAGGTGCAGAGAGGAATATATCTAGAGCTAAAAGGCATCAGCATTTTCGAATAGTTGATTGATAAATCGAAGAAAAAGGGGGCAGGTTGGATTCTGTGGTCGTGGTTGTCAGTGCTAGAGTTGGTCTGTTATTTTCTGGAACTCTTCTAGGGTCCAAGCTTTGAGGCTCTTCGTGCGGATGTTTCCAAGGGCTGCAGTTGATAGGGTAAACCGGTTGTAGGCTTCATCGCTCGGCATCTCTACCACGGCCACAGCGTCATATTCGCCCATGGTGTAGTGGATGTCGATTTTTCCTCCCAGCTTACGCGCGAGCGCTTTCGCGTTCTCGACTCGTTTCGGTGTGTCCTTGACGCCGCGAACGCCCTGGGTCTGTCCAGTTGATCAACGCAATATACTTCGGCATTGAGAAATCCTCAGCCATCCCGGTTTGCTCAATCTATTTAATTCTAGTACTTGCCTGAGGGCTGCGAGAGTTTGGCGAAACGATGGCTGAATGGTTTTTCGCACGAGTCCAGGTGGTTATTTGGCTCGGCGTAGAGGCTCGTTCGTTAGATAGTACACTTCGAGCGCTTGTTTTCGCGGTCTGATGTAGTAGGGTTGTGCATGGGCGAGTTCTCTTGGGAGTTCGCTTCCCTCTTTTAGCAGGAGCTTTTTGATCCGC
>VBAY01000044.1 GCA_005883085.1 Candidatus Bathyarchaeota archaeon | reverse complement strand
ACGCGACTCGTGGCACGGTAATCTTGATCTCGTCCTCGCTGAGTAATCCTTTCGACTGGATCAGGTCATGGGTTAGCTTGACTCTTACTGGACGGAGAGGGTGCGAGGGTCCGAGGTTGTAGTCCAGAAACCTTTCGGAGTTGAGAAGGGTGGTTCTGCCTCCCAAGAAATATCCCTATCTGGGTATCATTCTACGTGGGCGTGGGCTAGCGGCGATTTTTCGTATACTCGGACCGATTTTATGTTGGTGAATTCTAGCATTCCATATCTTGAGAGTTCGCGACCGATTCCGCTGTGTCGAACTCCGCCGAATGGCATTCGGGGGTCTGAGACGACAACATTGTTGACGGTTACAAGTCCGGCGGAGACTTCTCTCGCTACCTTCTCTGCCCTCCTCGTATCAATTCCCCAAATGGTTGCTCCAAGCCCGAACTCGCTGCGGTTGGCAAGTCTTATCGCTTCATTTTCGTCTTTGACGACAATAACGGGTGCAGCTGGTCCGAATGTCTCTTCCTTCATGATTCTCATTTCTGGTGTTACGTTTGTGAGAATGGTGGGAGCGTAGAAGGAACCTTTGCGCCTTAGTCTCTCGCCACCATGTTCCAGATTAGCGCCCCGTTTCAGGGCGTCTTTGACCTGCGCATCCAGAGTCTTGACGGCTTCTTGCCTGACCATTGGTCCGATGTCTGTCTCCGGGCTCAGAGGATCCCCGACTTTCAATGATCTAGTCTTTTTCACAAATTTTTCCAAGAACTTGTCTATGACTTGCTTGACTACGAAGATTCTTTTGGTGGCGATACAGCTCTGGCCATTGTTGATGAAACGGCCTGCAACTGCGCCTGTTGAGGCTGCCTCGATGTCCGCGTCTTCAAGAACTATGAAGGGGTCGCTGCCTCCCAGCTCTAGAACGAATTTCTTCAACTGACTGCTCGCTGATTGAGCTACCGTTCGTCCCGCGGTGACGCTGCCCGTGAACGATATAGCGACGGTGCCGGATTCGATTAGGTAGTTGGCTACTTGCGCGCTTCCGAGAACAATGTTGAAGCATCCGGGGATGGATCCGGTTGACTCGAAGGCGTTCTGGAGGGCCAGTCCTGACTGGGGTGTTATGCTGGAGGGTTTGAAGACTGTCGTATTGCCCACCATTAAAGCGGGTGCTGCGAACCGGATGCATTGCCAGAGCGGGAAGTTCCAGGGCATGATGGAGCCGATGACGCCCAGCGGTTCGAAGGCTACGTAGCTGTCTGTCGCGTCTGTCTTTGTCGCTTCTTGGTTCAGAAATTTCGGGCCGTTCTCGGAATAGTATTCCAAAGCCCAAGCGCATTTTGCAACTTCTGGTAATGACTCTTTGATCGGTTTCCCCATTTCTTGGGTGATTATTCGAGCCAGTTTCTCTTTCTGTGCCCGAAGGGTCTTCGCTGTTCTTTCCAGATAGATTGCGCGTTTATTAGGCGAGAGTTGGCGCCACTTTTCAAACGCTTTTTTTGCTTTCGTAACTGCTTTGTCAACGTCGCTCTTCGTCGATGATTTGTATCGTTTGAGGGTCTTGCCTGTGGCGGGGTTGATCGTCTCAAACCAAGAATGCTGTCTACTCGGCAAAGGATACTCCCGCAGGCTTTAGCATCATTCCGCGTTTACCTATAAGACCAACTAACATTTTCCGGCGGGCCTTCGAGGCTAGGGTAAACACTGCTCGACAACCTATTGGCCGACAGCGGGGAACACGCACCTCAGAAAGGTTGAGAATCTGATCATCCCGAACAGCATCCCGGAACGAGTCATTGGAATCCGATTTTGGATCGCGTTTTCGAATCACCAGGTTCCTGAAACAGGTTCTTGAAACGGCTTTGGTGAATCTTTCGGGCCCCCGGGGGCCTACCCGAACCTCGCGCTAGAACCTGTTCGTGGTGGACCGGGCGGGATTTGAACCCGCGGCCCTACGGAGCAGGGTTAGTGCCTTCCCGCACTCAGGGTCGAGGATGACCTGCCAAGCGGGCGATCTTCGGCCAGCCCTAACGCGCTGTGTACCAGGCTGATCTACCGGCCCACGGAGACCGCGAAACCTAAGACCCACTATTAAATTGGTTCTGTCGTACGGGTTTCCAGAACTCACGTTGATAGAAGTCATTGACAATCGTCGCTCTCTAGGCCTACTAGCCAGCGCCTATCAACATCGAATTCTCGCGGCTCATAACACTCAACTAGGAGTCATCAATAACGCTAAAACTGCGAGACCACATAGTCTGCAAAGACCGCGTCCAAGACTCCTAGCCCTCCCGCCTTGAAAACGGTAATGTCGTTCCTTCTTCTCTTTATGATGCTGGGATCGAGTAGCAACTCGCCCAGCTCCGCTTTCATGTGCGATTTCGTAATCGCTCCTTCCTTGAGCGGAATCATGATATCTCCATAGTTTGCGACCGCCTGCTCGAGAGAGTCAACAACAAGAATGGACCTTTTCACTAGAGCGGTGTCCATCTCTCGTGAGCTTGGAAGAGCAGCTCCTATAGCATTCACGTGGGTTCCGAGACGGACCGTACTGCCCCTGAAGAGAGGAACACGAGAGCTTGTAGCAAGGACGAGAACGTCGGATCTTCGAGCCACTTCTTCCACAGAACGTTCAGCATACACGGGTACCGCGGTGATTTGAGAGGCCTTTCGGACAAACCTCTTCCGATGAGCCTTTGATGGAGAATAGACTAGGACCTGTGATATGTTTCTCGCTTCCAGCATCGCTGGGAGATGCGCATGAGCTTGTTTCCCGGTTCCTATGATTCCCAGCGAATCCGTCTCTCTGAGGGCTAGAAGCTCGGTAGCCAATGCGGAACTGGCTGCGGTTCTAATCGCGGTCAAGTTGTCTCCGGCGACGCGGGCCAATTCCGACCCGGTTTTTGAATCGAAGACGTAGATCGTAGCTGAGGTCGACTGAAGAGAACCGTTGCGGTTTCTAGAGTTTACGCTGACCACTTTCACAGATACCGTGGCGAGTCCAGATACATGGGCGGGCATGAAATAGAAAGAAGCGCCGCCCCGAACCGTGAACCATGTGCGGAGTGGTTCGAGCACTTTTTTCTTTGCTCGTAGAGCGTAGGCTCGCCGAGCAAGCTGGACGGATTTCTGGAATGTCAGAGTCCGATCTACGTCTTCCTCGCTAATCGATAGGACGGACTTCAAGACCCCAGATGCGTTAGTGGGCAACTTAACAGGGTTCCTGGCCGAATCCTCGTATTCGTTTGAGATGCCAGTCATGAACGACGATGGCCATGCGGAGGGAACATTTCACCTATTTCCCACCCTGATCAGCACTCAAGGGCTGGATATCCTTGCCCGCTCAGGACCCACTAGTCTCGTCAGTGGATGTTGACGTCCTTCGTCAGGTGAACATGTCGTTGACTCGAAACCTGGATTTCTGTCAATCTGGGGATGGGAGTAAGGCTTGGAGTGAAGTCTTGGGTCTGCGCGAGGATTTCAAGTCTCATCTAGCTTGGGTTATGGGGCTGGGTCGTCTTTCGGAGACTTTTTCTCGCCATGCGGTTCCAAACTATCTAGTTCGGGTTCTTCATCCCCTATCGCAGAGCCTTCGTGTGAACCTTCTCTTGGGTATGTTGCCTGACTGTTTCTTGGAAGTGCGAGCGTTGACGGAGCAGTTGGCTCGTGCGTTCCAGGCGGATCTCAAGTTCTCGAAAGAGATCTCGTTTACCAATAAGCTATCCCGGTTGGATGTTCGCGAGCCGAGTCTCTACAAGCTGACTGGCGAAACGGATACGAGCGTGCTGCCTTTGCTGTCGGAGCTGGGTCATGGGTGGGTTCGGATGGACCAGCCTTTGACTGGTATGGGTGCTTCTCTGCCTGTTTCAGCCGCATCAATCACGTACACGACACGGGATATCCCTGAGCTGTTGCGGCTTACGTCGGCGGTGAAGCGTTTTCGGGAGTTGTTGTCGAAGACGATGAGCCAGTGGTCGTCCAAGCTGGATAGGAAGGACTCGCCTCCAGCTCCTAAAGGGTCTTGAGACGGACGCGCTAGTTCAACAGACCAAGAGCCTTCCAAGTCGGAAGAATACTTTCACTCCTCACTGTGAGAGATAAGCGAACGCGAAGTGGCGTCACATAGATGTGTTATGACTGCTGAAGTGTTAGATATTCAAGACTTGGACGGCGTCGGGCCGGTCACTGCCAACAAGCTCCGAGAAGCAGGCTACGATTCTATCTCTTCCCTCGCTATCGCCCCTATTCGTGAGCTTGTCGAGAAAGCCGGTCTCGAGAGCAGTGTTGCCCACAAGATCAGCAAAGCTGCTCGCGAAACCATCCAGACAGACTTCGTCACTGCCAAACAGTTATGGGAGCGACGCAAGACTCTGCTCCGCCTCAGCTTCGGATCGAGCAACCTCAACACGCTGTTGGGTGGTGGACTTGAAACACAAGCCATCACCGAGTTCGTCGGCGAATTCGGAGCTGGCAAATCGCAGATCTCTATGAAACTGAGTATTCAGACTCAGCTTTCCGCCGCAGAGGGTGGACTGGAGGGGAAGGTTCTCTTTATCGATACTGAGGGCACCTTCGCGGCCCAACGAGTATTCCAGATGGCCCAGGCTAGTGGACAGGATGCTGACAAGATTCTCGACGGCATCATCTATAGCCGTGTTTACAATAGCGACCATCAGATACTGACTGTTGATCACGCTTTCAAGATCTGCAAGGAAGAGAACATCAAACTGCTTGTTGTCGATTCTATCCTCTCACACTTCCGCGGCGAATATATTGGTCGAGAGTCCCTCAGTGAACGACAGCAGCGTTTGAACAGCCATCTCCACAAGCTCCTCCGTATCGCTCAAGCCCTCAACCTCGCAGTCGTCGTCACCAACCAGGTGCAGGCTAATCCGCAGGCGTTCTTCGGCGACCCTATGCGCCCCGCAGGCGGGAACATCATGGCCCACGCATCAACCCATCGTATCATGCTCAAAAAGTCCAGTCAGGGACTACGCGTTGCCAAGGTCATAGATTCACCCTATCTGCCAGAATCCGAGACCTACTTCCGCATCACGGAGAAGGGTGTGGAAGACGCTGTCCCCCGCAACAAACGCGACGAATAGGATCCTTACAATGAGCCGAAAGCATGGGAACTCGCCACTCCACTGAACCTCTACAGTCCAAGATCTGGCAGCTAGACCAGGACCAGTCAAGCCCTCAAGGCTTTCTGTACAGTTGCAACCTATGCGATGAAACTCTAGTCCTCTCGAAACCGTTCATCAATCCCCGCAAAATCCAGCTTGCTTTTTCGAATATCTGTCCGGGATGCGGTTTCGAGCTTGACAAGACCCTGAAAGTACTAAAGTCAACTCTTCCACCAGGAAGACAGTTTCTTACGAATCCGGTCTGCAAAGACCCTGAGCAGCTGATCGAACCTGACGAGTCGTTTGAGGCGAAGCTGAGTAGAGGAAGCACGTTGCTCCGAGATGTCAGGTCGGATCTGCCGTCAGGGATCGAACTACTTGATCAGATCCTTGTTCTCCGCTTCGGCCAGCTAGTCACTCTACAGGGCCAAGCGTCCAATGCTCTCAGCCATCTCCTCTCCGTCCGAGCAGTCTATCCTCCTCCGCCGGGGCTGGATAGTGATGTCGTGTTTGTTGATGGGGGAAACGTTTTCGATGCATATACGGTATCTCGGCACGCTTTCAGCCTCGGGCTTGATGAAGAGAGGACGAAGCTGCGGATTCATCTC
>VBAY01000105.1 GCA_005883085.1 Candidatus Bathyarchaeota archaeon | reverse complement strand
AGTGTGGTCTGGCCGCGGGTTCGAGGTGACCAACGAGTATGAGGTTGGTGGCCGTTTGCATGGGAGCAGGCGAGTTGAGGGATCAGGATACCCTGTCAGGTTTCCAGTAGTGGATCTTGTCGAGGTTGGAATTGGTGGAGGTAGTGTTGCTTGGGTCGATGATGCTCTTGTTCTCCATGTCGGTCCTCAGAGTGCTGGAGCGTCTCCGGGTCCGGCGTGCTATGGGAAGGGTGGAAGGCTGCCGACGCTAACGGACGCATCTCTCGTACTCGGGCGTTTGAGTCCAAGCTTTCTGCTCGGGGGAGATCTGCCGTTGAAACCAGAGCTTGCGTACGCGGCCGTTGCTGAGCTGGTTGCGAAGCCTCTTCGAATGGATGTGATCGATGGAGCGGTCGGTGTTTTGAGAATCGCTGTGACGAAGATTGTGGAGGCGTTGCGGGCGGCGACGGTGGAGAAGGGTCTTGATCCGCGTAAAATGACGCTCGTGGCGTTTGGGGGAGCAGGACCAATGTTTGTCTGCCAGGTTGCTGAACAACTGGAGATAGAGAGGATAGTTGTGCCTCCGGCTGCGGGATTGCTGTCGAGCCTGGGCCTTCTTCTCGCAGAGCCACTGCACGATTCAGCGAGAACAGTGTTGAAGGATGCAGGAGATGTCAACCCGGGAGAGTTGGAAACGATCTTTCGAAAGATGGAGGGGAGAGCTGTAGGTCTCCTGCATAAAGAGGGAGTGAGGCAGAGGGATGTCAAGTATCAGAGGTTACTGGAGATGCGGTATCAGGGTCAATCTTACGAATTGCCGGTTCCACTATTGGGGAGGATTGTTACTGGAGGTGTGGTTCGTTCTGCTATTCGAGATTTTCACCGGATATATCAAACGAAGTATGGATATTCTCAACCGGGCCGGCCTGTTGAGATCGTGAATGTTCGCAGCTACTGTAGAGGAAAGCCAGGAACGATTGCCAGAGTAATGGGTGGGCTCGCACGAGAGGAAGGCCTACCGAAAAGCCGGAGAGTCTGGTTCATGGATGGACATGGTATCGAGTGTCGAGTCCTCCTGCGAGACACCTTGCGGCTTGGGACGAGGGGAAAGGGACCATGTGTGATTGAGGATTACGATTCGACCTTGGTCATTCCGCTCGGAGCAAGATACGTGATTGATCGGAATGGCTCGGCTTCCATTGCGGTCTGAGATTCAGGTGAAGAAGGCTGTTACCGGAATCTCACGGCTCGGGTTTCAACAGGGCAATATCGGATAGTATAGAGTACGTTGCTCTAACAGTGAAGAAAATATGACCAATACATCAAGCGGCTCGAACAGCACGTGGGGAGCGTTTACTCCGGTTATGCCGGCGTTCATACGTTTGATCGCGGGCGTCATTGTACTGGTAGTTATCGAGGCGGTTGTGCTCGGCTTTCCAGGGATCTCGCAGAACATCTCAGGCAGCACCATATCCATTGCGAACATTGTGGTGTTCATGATCGGGCTTGTCGTGGCTCTGATCGTCTTCAAGTTCGGAACACAGCTCTCGAAAGCGGTCTCGGACGCGTACAAGAACTATCAGGCGTGGGTGCCATTGCTAGCGTACATCTTCCAGATCATAGCGATCGTCATTCTCTACAGCGTGAGCAACGGTATTGCGAGTCAGTACTTTACCAGCGCGCCTTGGGCTTATCCGTTGATATTCCTCTTGATCGCATTGCTTCCAACGCTGCGAGTTGTCATCAACATGGTACACGCGCTCGAAGGCCCATCGGCTTCGAAGCACTCCACGAACAACTAAACAACTGTACGAGCTAGCAAAAGAAAAGAACCAGGGCCCTAAGGGCTCTGGAGATCCAAAACCCCACTTTTTCGGGACTCCTCAGAATACTCGTTTCTACATTTCTTACGGCAGGAAACAATAAGCGTGGAAGGAGCGGAGAAACCGCTCTCGCGTCGTGAGATGCCCTGCGCAATACCCCCCCTCGTTTTTCTTGAGAAGATTTTCTGTCTGGCAATGATAATGGGCGAATATTCTGATTCAGGGCAGGGTCTGGGCTTTGATCCAGGAGCAAGTTAACGTGTAATTAACGTCAATTCCCGAACAATTTGAGGGCGAGAATTTGACGGTGTCCCCGATTCGAGATTAGGGCTGATAATAGGCGATTTTTTCCAATTTCTGTTTTCTGTTTTCTACTCTAATTGGTAAGAACGTTCAGGACTGCTCCAGAAGCGGCTGTTTGCTTGCTCCCGCGCCTGCTCACCACAAGAAAGACAGCGAGGATAGCAACAACCGCGGCGACCCCTACTGCGACAATGATCCCGACGAATACTATCGGAGACAGAAAAGAACCGAACAACGGACCCGGCTGAACCTGCTCCAAAGCGATAGCTACCCAGCCGGTATCAAGAGTCTTTTGAGAAGATCCTCGGGCAGCATCCAGAAAACTGCCATCGGAATTTTGCTGGGTCAGGGTGAAGGCAACTGAGGCTAGTGCTTGAACAGTTCGGCCGTATGCCTGAAAGGCCAATGCAGACAAAGCAGCGCCGTAGACGTGACCCTTGTGATCCCCAGTAGTTGTAAAGTTCTTGGATATCGTGTTGGCGAGAAAGTCCAAGGCTTTCGATACATGATTGTCGTCTGCGGTGTACTTCCCTGCAAATCTCAATGCGAGGAGCACCAATGCGGTCACGCTGATCGGCTCGGGTCCGAGAGCATCCGTAGAACTCTGGGAGATTGTGCTTGTTAGATTGAATCTTCCATCAACGTTCTGAAGTGACAAGAGATAGTTGATTGCAAATGTCTGGTTTTCATATGAGATCGGAGAGTTGGCCTGGGACATGCCCCAAAGCGCCATCGCGGTATCAACGCTTGTAGCAACCTGTGCATAGCTACCGTCCGGCGATTGGGCATAGTATCCGATGAAGCCGCTGCTCTTTTGCTGGTAGGCTCCAAGCCCTGATGAAACAGACGCGGGATTGTGAAGCAGTCCAACATTGTTCGACGCACCCAAGGTGTAAAGCATGACTCCCGGAATGTCTGCTTCTCCCCAAGCATAGCTGGAAGAATCGTCAAGCTGGGAAGCGATCCAATTGAAAGATTTTGCAGCCTGGGGTGAGCGGGAGTTGTTCAACCAAAGTGCAAGCGCCGCGCCTGGAGTCGGAATTTGAGGAAAGTCTTCAAAAGACCCGTCAGCTTTCTCATTGATCGACAGCCAATTCAAAGCAGATTTTGCGGCGGAAGCCTGAGATGGCGTAGCGGCATTGGTGTAGTGCGTTGACGAGACAATACTGAGGGTCAAAATAATAATGACCCAGATCGCCCCGTTGAGCGGATATTTTGAAGCGGGCAAAGTTACCCGCTCTACGGTCCTGTACCATATAAGCTCGATGCCGCCAGCGACAAGAAATAAGATTTTCCGCGAATGAAGGATTGCATATTCTGCGAAATAGTGAGCGGCGGAGCACCTGCGAGTGTGCTCTACGAGGACGGGAAGAACATGGCGTTGATGACTATATCCCCGGTAAACCCAGGGCATGTTCTAGTCATTCCGAAGAAACACCTTCCTTCACTAGCGGGTATCGAGGAGAAAGCGGGCATGAATCTTTTCAAGATCACTTTGCGTGTAGCAGACGCCATCCGCGAGTCGGGCTTGAGATGTGAAGGAATCAACCTTTTCTTGGCAGATGGAGAACCCCAACAAGAGATCCTTCACCTCCACATGCACGTAATTCCAAGATTCCAAGGAGACCGTTTTCGAATACCCACCGACAAGAGCTCCAAACCCTCGCGAGAGGAGCTTGACAAAACCGCAGACAAAATACGCCGGGCATACCAACGGCTATGGAAGCCCAAGAGACACGGCGTGAAAGTCTAATTGCGAGAAAAGACCGGAATTGCTTGACCCCGTTTCATTTGAGATTCTCAAGAACTCGCTCATTTCGATTGCAGAGGAGATGGGAGTCATCCTTCGTAGATCAAGCTTCTCTCCCAACATCAAGGAGAGGAGAGATTTCTCCTGTGCCCTCTTCACCGCATCGGGACAGCTAGTAGCCCAAGCAGAACACATACCAGTCCATCTCGGCGCAATGCCCTACTCTGTGCAGGCCGTTCTGAAAGAATTCGAAAATGACCTTTCGGAAGGCGACGATGTCATCCTTAACGACCCATATCGAGGCGGGACCCATCTCCCCGACATTACGATGGTCTCACCGATCTTCTTCAAGGAACGATTAGTCGGGTTTGCAGCTAACCGCGCTCACCATTCTGACGTTGGAGGGGTTGCACCCGGGAGCATGTCGGCTCTAGCGAGAGATGTCAACCAGGAAGGGATCAGGATTCCGCCCATCAAACTCTGGGCAGAGGATAAGCCGAACCGGCAACTTCTCGATTTTGTTCTGACCAATGTGCGAACGCCTGATGAGAGACTGGGGGATTTGAGAGCGCAACGAGCTGCGAACCTTGTCGGCGCGAAACGTCTGACCGAGCTGCTGAAAAAATCTAGCGTTTCCTCTGTTGAGTCCGGAATGGATCAATTGATCGATTATTCCGAGAAATTGATGGTCAAGAGGATTCGTGAGCTGCCGAGAAAGTCGTCTTCGGCGGTTGACTATCTCGATGACGATGGCTTTGGCACAACGGATATTCCTGTAAAAGTCAAAATCACTGTTGGCGGAGAATCCATAGGGTTTGATTTCTCTGGCTCTGCGAAGCAAGTTCAGGGACCCTTGAACGCCGTGTACAGCGTCGCTCTCTCAGCCGTCTACTATGTGGTGCGATGTGTGACGGATCCTTCGATTCCAGCAAACGCAGGCTGCTTCAAACCAATCGAGGTGAAGGCCCCATCTAGAACCATAGTCAACGCGGAACCGCCTGCACCGGTAGCCGGTGGAAACGTGGAAACGTCGACACGGATCGTTGACGTGACCCTCAAGGGCTTCTCCAGCATTATCCCGGAGAGAGTCTGTGCTGCTTGTCAAGGAACAATGAATAATGTAACTATAGGAGGGGTCGATCCGCGGAACGGGAAATATTTCACCTACTATGAGACCATCGCCGGCGGATTCGGCGCTCGACACAACAAAGATGGCGTTGATGGGATTCATAGCCACATGACGAATACGTTGAACACGCCAGTCGAGGCATTGGAATCCGCTTACCCTCTAAGGGTCCGGAGATACGAGCTAGTGCGAGGGTCCGGTGGACGAGGAAGGTTTCGTGGAGGACTGGGAATCAGGAGAGATACGGAGGTGTTGGCTGAAGGATCTACTATATCGTTGATGGGAGAGCGACAACGCCGTGGACCCTACGGATTGTTTGGAGGAAAGTCGGGATCTCCGGGCACGTATGGAATTATTCGAGGGAACAGGATCACAAGTTTGTCCTCAAAGACAACTATCTCTGCGAATAGTGGTGACGTTCTGACTGTGACAACCCCGGGTGGCGGCGGTTATGGAACGATTAGCGGTAGATCGAGAGGCAGGGTTGAACAGGACAGAGCTGATGGCAAAGCCTGAATCCTAGCAGATGTTCACTTTTGCGGCTCCGGGAACAGGCGGGTCCCACGCGGACGAGTCTTGCGAGTTCGTCGCCTGGTAATACCATGCAAGTGTGCGATAAGTCGCAAAGTGAATCGCGTCAGCACCAACGTTTGTAGCAAACCATGCTTTGGATTTCTCACATACGGCCCACAGGCTCCAGAAGTATTGGCCGTTGGTCTGAACTCCGTTTATCCCTGTTACCAAGTGTTCAGATGTAGGAGGGCCATAATACGTGGCCTGAACTTTTGCGACGGAAGTTGTTAGTTGGTAGAAGTTCCAATCGGAGGGTACATCGGTCTTGTTGATCCATTGGCTTGTCCTGTTTCCATAGTTCAATAGGATCTCGACTGTGACCGTGGATCCCTGGCATGGGTCTGGGCAAGCGCTGGGTTTTTGATAGTAATAGTAGGCGCTGGCCTGGAATGCAACGATTCCTGTCCCGGCTAGAAACAGGAAAACGAATAGCGCCTTGTGACTGCCAATGATACTGGATGCCAATCTAGGCTACATCCAGCGGAGTTCTAAGACCGAGACGCGTTGCGGCAACGATGATGGCGGGAGCGATGGTTGCGAAGAAGATGACGTTGCTAGCTTCATGCGCGATCGAAAACGGGACACCGATAATGTTGCCGAAGACAAAATCCTGGTAGAGAGAACCTGTTCTGAAAATCCAGCTGCCAAAGTTCGTTAATGCGTCATAAGCAAAGGTCGATAGTAGCCCGACGAGTCCGAATATGATGCTCAGGCGTTGATACTCCTTCGATCCCTTTACAAGACCCCTGGTCACGAAGCTCTTCTTGAGAGCTACACCAGCGAGAGCGTAGAAACACTCTCCTACCATCAGGAATGACAACATAAGGAAAGTGTCCACGCCGTTCGGGTTTACGAATCCGTATACTAGCCAGATGGACGCTGCGACTCCTATTCCGAGTCGGAGGCCGAAGAACAAAGCCGCGATGAATACCAGCGTGTCCATGATCTTGACGTTTGGTATGCCGATGAGCGCATAGTTGGTTGCAAGTGCCAGAGCCGTGAAGACGGCCGTAATCATGACTTTGGTGGACCGCCTGTCGATGACCGAAGCCGGTGTGTAGGTGGTCATAGTTGAGGAAGCGGGCAAAGTTACCCGCGCGTTAAATATATCCTTTCGCCAAACCACTGAGAGAGCCACAAGACTGAGATGAGGATCTGTTCTCTACTTCCCAGCGCCACAGAGATTGCATTCGCCCTCGGGCTTGGAGACCAAGTTGTCGCCGTGTCCCACGAATGCGATTATCCTCCTGAGACTTCTAACCGACCCGTTTTGACCAAGTCGGCGATTCACCAAAAGATCCACCGAAGCCTTGAGGTTGACCGGGAAGTTGAACAGCGCGGCGGCGACATTTACGAGATTGACGAAAAACTTCTGGAGAAGTTGACGCCGGATCTCATTCTGACGCAGGAACTCTGCCATGTTTGCGCCGTTTCCTATACGAGGGTCAAGGAAGCAGCACGGGTATTGGATGCGGATGCAAAGATCGTTTCACTGGAGCCTACGAATCTGGAGGAGATCGTTGACAATATTCTCCTAGTTGGCAGGATGACAGGCAAGCAGGGAGAAGCTGAGAAACTTGCTGCGCAAATGGTGCAGAGAATAAACAGGGTTAGAGAGAAAACGCAGACTGTGCAAAATAAACCGCGGGTCTTCTTCATGGAATGGCTTCAGCCTCCGTGGGCTGGCGGACACTGGATTCCTCAGATGGTCGATTACGCAGGAGGGGTCGAAGGGCTTGGCCGTTTTGGCAAGCCTTCCCACAGAATAGAATGGGACAAAGTTATTGAGTACAAGCCCGAGATAATTGTTCTCTCTCCATGCGGGTTCGATGCAAACCAGGTCATGGAAGAAGCCCATGTGCTAGCATCATACGAGGAATGGGACAAAATTCCCGCATTCCAGTCCTCAAGAATCTACGCGGTCAACGCGTCAGCATATTTCAGCAGGTCAGGACCCAGAGTGGTTGACGGGCTTGAGATCCTAGCTCACATAATACATCCCGAACTATTCCCAGAAAACCCACATCCGGAAGCGGTAAAGACCGTTCCCAAAAGAATGATTAGAGCCTAACCAAGATAAGCTTACAAAACCGAAATCCTGTCAAGGCATGACACTCTTGTCCAAATTCACCGTAAAGGCCCAGAAAAGTAAGGCAGAAGAATTCCGTGAACTTCACCATGGAAAGCGAATACTGATTCTTCCAAACGGATGGGATGTTCCGAGCGCACGTGTGTTTGAGGATGCAGGATTCCCTGCAATCGCGACGTCGAGTGCAGGTCTGTTAGTTTCCTTGGGTTACCCTGATGGTGAGGTGATAGGTAGAGACGAGTTTGTCTCAGCTGTTGGAAGAATTGCTAGGGTCCTGTCCGTTCCACTCTCTGCTGATATTGTCGCTGGCTTTGGAAAGACCACAAGAGACGTGCTCATCACAGTCAAAGCGATTCTGAAAGCCGGAGCTGTCGGAATAAACATCGAAGATTTCGTACATGCCACGAAGAAACTCTACCCGATTAAAAGACAGGTAGAAAATGTCAAGGCGATCAGAAAGCTAGGCAAGACTATGGGAGTTCCGATTGTCATTAACGCGCGGACGGACGCGCTGAGATATGCCGAAGGTGATGAAGAGGCGCGATTCAAGGAAGCAATTCGCCGGGCCAGCGCCTACAGGGACGCAGGTGCTGATTGCGTTTACCCGATGGGTCTTACAGAACCAGCTCCAATCGCAGCCTTCGTCTTAGCCCTAGATTTTCCAGTCAACGTCATGGTGAGAAAGGGTCTACCGGAAATTAGTGAGCTGGAGAGACTGGGAGTCGCACGTGTGAGCTTCGGTCCCAGCCCATCTTACGCGGCAATGGGCCTGCTCAAACGAGCGGCCAAGGAGGTGCTTGAGAAAGGAACCTACGAGAATCTGACCGATGGTGCGATAACGTTTGATGAGTTGAACGCACTGGCGGTCCCAAGAGCCGATAGCTCTGAGCATCACTAGATGGCCGTTCTCTATCCGGTCAAATCGAAGATGCCTCGTGATCCTGAATGTTCTCAAGCGTCTCTTTCTCGACTTGAAGGGTAACATGTTCTATTCCGAAGGACTCCTTCAACCGGGACGCGACTTTCTCCACTATCTTTGGCCCATCGCTGATCATGTTTGCATCCACCGTAATGTGTCCGCTTAGAGCGTAGAGGCCAGAAGTGATGGTCCAGACGTGGAGGTCGTGTACTCCCTTGACCCCGTCAACACTGCCAATTGTCTTGGCTATGGTTTCTAAATCCATCTGTCTGGGAGTGGCTTCCAACAGGATGTTTGTCGAGTCTCTGACGAGACGGTAGGCACTCAGCATGATGAGAACCCCGATTATGGCTGCTGCAAGCGGGTCTATTCCCTGGTAGCCGGTGAATATGACGATGAGGCTGCTGACGATTACGGCTACCGATGATAGGGCATCCCCGACAGTATGGAGAAACACTCCTCGAACATTGAGATTGGTTCCTCTCGATCGAGACAGCAACCCCGCAATACTGAGGTTACCTAGGAGACCGACTGATGCGATTGCTAGGACTAGCGGGCCTTGAACAGTGGGCGGGTGCTGGAGTCTCAGGTAGGCTCCGTAGATTATTAGAAGAGCGACGGCTATTAGGGTCGAGCCGTTGATCAACGCGGCGAATATCTCGGCTCTATGATATCCAAAGGTCCGTCTTGCAGTATGACGCTTCCGACCTAATCGGAGAGTAAGAATTCCCACTCCTACTGCCAGAACATCGGTTAGTACATGGCCGGAATCGCTGATCAGCGCGAGGCTCTGGCCTAGGAATCCTCCCGTGAACTCCACAATGACAATGATTGTGGATACGATCAGAGCAATCCAGAGTCGCTTCTCAGCATTCCGCGAGGACGCTGAAAGGTCTAGGCCCATTCGAGGTACGGCTCCCTGTTCTCTCTCGGGGTTAGGGGTATTAGAAAGGGCTCAGGAACCGGAGTTCTTCACTTGCCGGTTGACAAGGAGGACCCCCGCGAAGATGAGTAGGAAGCTGGCGGCAGTCCAGGGGCTCAGGTTTTCGCCGAGCAGGAGAAAGGAGGTTAGCACACCGAATACGGGGACGAGGTTGCCGAAGATTCCCGATCTGCCAGCCCCAATCTTCGAGACACCTTCTATGTAGAGAAAGTATCCGACTACGGTCGAGAGTATGGCAAGGTAGAGGATTCCAAGCCACGAGCCAGCGTCCCAGGTGTATGTCCAAGGCGATTCAAGGAGTGAGAATGGGATTAGGAAGAGCCAGCCGAAGAGGCTAATCCATGACAGGATCGAGAGCGAGGACTGTTGAGGTCCATGATTGTCTGCGCGGTTCCTTGAGAAGAAACTTCTCAGAATGACTGTATAGAGAGCATATGCGGTTGCACCGCCGAAGACGAGAGTTACGCCTAGCGGTCTGTTGAGGACTTGGGTGTTGGGAGAGAGTATGGAGATTATGATTATTCCTGCTAGCCCGGAAGCGAAGCCGAGAATCTTGGTCCCAGCAACTCGCTCCTTGAGAATGAGGCTGGCCATGACGGCTATGAGCACGGGTCCTATCCCAATTACGAGAGAGTCATCGCTAGCTGCTGCATATTTGACGCCATAGAGGAAGAAGATCTGATAGAGGGTTGTGTTGAGGATTCCCATTACGACGAGTGTTGGTATCCATGATCGATTGATCTTGAAAGATCCTTCTCTGAACCAAAGGATGGCGAACAGTACGGGGACGACGATGGCGTATCTTATCGTGGCGATAGAGACCGGCGGGAGGTTTGTCGCGAGGAGTCTTCCAACCGGCCATGCGAGTCCCCAGAGGAACGTTGTGAGGACGAGTCCGGCGTATACCGCCCAGTTCTGATACTCTGCCCGGGCTACAGATTGGGCCGAAGTGGTAACTCGTTCGGTGTTTCTTTTGAGAGGCAAGACTGCAAGCCGCCCTTCTTGAGACTTAACCGTTTCGGGGTCGGCCTCAGACTATCATGAAAAGGAGGGGCGGAGGGTGAAGCCCTCCGAGATATCGGTTCTTGTCTACAACATGCCTTGTGAATTCAGCACTGCTAGGAACGGGTCGGTCTGGAAGGTCCCGTCTTCTGACTGGTAGTTGCCTGTGAACAGGACCCACAGAGTTCCTCCTCTGGCGGTTGCTTCGATATAGTCACCGTACTGGGGAACTGAGAAGGATCCTCCAATGCCGTTGGGACGGATGTAATTGTACATGTTAGGGTCGGAGTTGGGTTCGTTGGAAACGCTCGTAACCCGGGACTGGTGGAAGTTTTGGCCGCGGTTGTTGGATACGGAGGCGACGACATCGATGCGATGGTTCCATTGGTCGAACTGGGTCGTGTAATAGACAACATACACTTGACCGGTGAGGGAGTCAACTGTGACGAAGGGCTGATCGTTTACCGCGGGCTTCGAGAGGGATATTGGATCCGACCAAACCGAGCCACCGTTTGTGGACCTCGAGAAGAGAATGGCTCCGTTACCACAATCTCCCGGGTTGTCATTTGCAACGGGGGCGACGTCCGATGGAAACGCGTAGTAGTGGCCAGAGGCGCAGACTTGGATTGCAAAGTAGAGATTGTTAGAGCGGTCGCTCAAGTCTACAGCCAAGCTGGGCAGGCTGAATGTTCTGAATGTTTCCGTTGCCCATCCGAGGGGTACGGTGTACCCTGGAAAGGTTGTGTCGGCTCCCATGAAACTGAGAATAGTGGTTGCGGGTCCAAAGCTTGTTCCTCCAGGTGAGGACGAGCTGATTCTGCAGCTGACAGGTCCGAAGGTTGTGAAGGTGCCGAAGTTACACCAAGTTACATAGACGTTACCGTTCTTGTCGACGACGGGGGTTGTCCATGCTGGGAATATGTCGCTACCTGAAACTATCGGCTGGGCTCCGCCGGAGACAAGGGGGCATGAGGATAGATTATTGTCACAACGGGCCAAGTAGCTGGAGCTTGTTCCGTCAGAGTCGAAGTGGTCCCAGCCTACGTAGACGGACCCGTAGAATGGGGATGCTGGATTGCGGTCGACCGTTATGCGGTCCTTGTCTTCGAAGGTGCTTGCGAATCGGGCCAAGTTTCCGAAGATGAATACAGTGTTCCAGCAGGCATTGGAGGTAGAGATGGGTGATGCTGTGTCGCAAGAGACGCTATTATCGAATAGGCTGGAGTTGGATTTTGCGATCATTATTCCATTTGCAAAGCTCGAACGGGAGATGGCCAGCGACGCGTAGAAGAAATTACCGTCTACCGATGGCGCCACCGAAGGGTCTCCAAAGGAGTTTAGGAGGACTCCAAACGGGGCAATGTTCGGGATGTCATTGCTCTTGGCGATAGTCTTGCCTCCGTCCGTCGAGCTAGTGAACCCGCTTATCGAGGATGATATTGTTCCACACTCAACCGGTAGGGCTCCGCAGAAGAAGAATTTCTGATCGTTGAACCCTCCCAGGACATGACTGGTGTTGCCGGGATCGATGGCGATTGTCGTTTCAGTTTGTGGGAAGTAGCTGTTGTCTATTGTGAAGCGGAGGGCGTTTTGTCGGATGCTCTGTCCTGAAGGACTGGACGATTGGGAAGCTGCTGTGCCAGACCCTGAGGTTTGAATTGTTGCGGTGGCGTTGGCTAGGCCGATTAGGCCCATGCTGGAGAGGGGCGCATGGAAGTTGTTGGCCGGATAAGGATTGTACGAGACCATTATTGGGCGAAGGCTGAATCTAGAGTCAGAGGGCATCAAGCTTGGGAGTGCTAATACGCTTAGAAAGGCTACGGCGATTATCAAGAAGACTTTGAGAAATCTCATGCTTTCCAATCATGGAATCGTAGGACGAGTATTTAGGAATGAAGATGTGTGAGCATGCTCCGGATTGACAGAGGTAGACTCTTCCGCAGTCAGATGACCAAAGCGTTTCCTGCAGGGGCAAGGCGATAAGTCCCGGCATTATTGAGAGAACACGGTTTCCCATGCCAACATTCCTCAATGGACAGGGAAAATTAGGGACGGTGAAATTCAGATGATGAGCCATTCAAACAATATCTTGGAACCGTTTTCTACGAACTTTGCATTCGCAATAAGCTGGCTGCTGGACGAGAAGATGTCGAGATTTTGGGTCTCAATCCTTCTTGAAGGCTAGCGCCCAGATCAAGCTTTGAAGATCACGCGTAAATAGCCAAGAAAGCCAGCCTCGGCATCCCTCGACGGCAATGTGCACGTGTTGAGCAAGCCCGGTTCTTCCCAAGCTCGCTGGATAGGAATCCTCGCATTCTTACTTGTAGTGTCACTCGGCGAGCTTTTGGCTCTGATCCTGAATTATCAGAACAACTTCTACCTCCGCCAATACGTCTCCGATAATCTTAGCGCGACAGTCGTAATTACGGTCAGCCTCCTCGTATTCGCATCTGGTGCTTCTTACCTAATTTCGAAGAAGGTTGGAACGGCCAGAGCACCCGATTCTCGTGTTCCAGCGTTCGCTAGAATCGGTTCTTTCGTAGGCAGAAGATACAAGCTGTTAATCGTCTTTTGGATTTTGCTCTTTGCAGTAAGTCTTCCTCTGTCTCAGCAACTCTCTCAGGTTGTCACTTCAAGCACTAGTGGTGGCCAGTCAGGCAGCTCTGAGTCTGCAAGGGCCCAGATCCTTATGGCTCAAGAGTTTCCCCATCCACAGGCTAACACCAGCGCGATAATTCTCCTTCAAGGAAATGATGTTACTGATAACGCGACCAAGCGATTCACTCTTGACCTAGAAAAACAGCTTCTAGGGCCGGGTGCTCTGAATAGCGTCGAGAACGTCACATCCGTCTACAGCCTAGAGAGAGCAGCCCTCACCGCATTCTACCTGCAACAGGGCGAGAGCTATTCGGCCGCACAATATCATGCCAATCAGACTTTATGGTCTTACACTCTCTCCACCTATCCTATACCAATCCCACCGGCTATTCTCCAGAATTTCATCAGCCCCGACAAGAAAGTCATGATCGTTCTCGTAAGCTTCTCAAAATCCCCCGGCTCATTCGGTTCCGCGAACAGCGATCCGATCTTGAAGAATGTAGTGATCATGCGGGACATTATCTCTCAGCTGAAGCCGTGCTACGGTGGACCCTCACAAACATACGTTACAGGTGATCTGGCGACCACCGCCGACTCTTCTTTGGGAAGCCAAAGGGATCTCGGTCTCATCGAACCGGTCACGATAGGTGCCATACTCATTCTGGCTGGACTGTTCTTCTTTGCAATCGCGACGCCCTTCGTCCCGCTGACTATCGTCGGGATGGCACTATTGATCACAGAAGGAGGGCTGTACCTCATCGGCAAATACATCATTCCCATTCAGGACACGACTACCACATTCCTGTTCACGATAATGCTTGGAGTTGGAACGGACTATTCCATCTTCTTGATGGCCCGCTACAGGGAAGAGCGCGTCGAAGGCCACGCCAAGGCCAAGGCCGTCCAGACATCCGTCACCTGGTCAGGAGAAAGCATCGCTACCAGCGCGACTACCGTCATAATCGCGTTCGGAGCGATGACAATAAGCAGCTTCACGCTGCTCCGATCAATTGGGGTTGGCCTCGGATTCGGCGTCCTAATCGCTCTACTCGTAAGTCTAACACTGATTCCATCGTTCATCCTGGTCGCAGGGGACAGGATATTCTGGCCGCGATCGGGGAAAAGATTCGAGAGCTATGCGACCAAGGCACGGAAAAAGAGAAGTGAGAGGCCGGGATATTTCCGGCGGGCTGCAAGCTTCAGCGTCAGGCGGCCGGGGCTTGTCTTGGGACTGACGCTGCTGATATCGATCCCTGCAATTTACATCTCGCTCACCGGAGCTATGTCGTACGATTTTACCGCGGGGCTCACCCATGCTGAGAGTGTCGATGGTCTCGTTGTCTTGGAGAAGAGCTTCGGTGCAGGCCAAATAGGCCCTACGCAGGTGCTCGTGCAGTTTCCTGTATCAATTCTCACGAATGGCAACCTCACGCAAGGTGCACAGGCTGATCTGGAAAACCTAAGCTGGAATATTTCCAGCTTGTCCAACGTAGAGAAACTTACCGGACCCACGCGACCGGACGGCCTTCCTGTGGACGCGACTAATATGACAGGTCTGACACCTCAACAGAGGCTTGCAATCCTCGGGAGTATCGGAAGCGATAGGCGGACAGCTTTGGTGACTGTTCTGTTTGTCGAGGAACCCTTCACGCCGAAGTCTCTCGATACAGTTAATCAAATCCGGAGGCTAGTTACGAGCCTTCAGAGATCAGACGCTTCACTCGCTCAAGACACAATACTGGTTGGAGGTGCCTCCGCGTCCACGCTTGATTTCTCCAATGAAACGGTCAGCCAGTTCAATACGATGAGAGTACTGACGGTCGCGGCCATATTCCTAGTATTGCTGGTGGTATTGGGGTCTTATCCTCTCGCGATAACCGGGATTCTCTCGATCGGGCTGAGCATAACTTGGGCTTATGCAGCCACTCTTCTCTTCTTCAACAACGTTCTGCAATCAGGCGTCTTATTCATCATACCTCTCGTACTGTTCTTGCTCCTATATGGAATTGGAATGGACTACAACATCTTCATTCTAACACGTATCAGGGAGGAGGCGCAGAAGGGCAAGGAGACACGTCAGGCCGTGGTCGATGCAGTCGACCGAACCGGCGGAATCATCACCGCCTTAGCGCTAATTCTCGCTGGAGCACTTGGATCGCTGTTATTGTCTTCTAATCGTCTTCTCCAAGGCTTTGGCTTCGCCATCGCTCTCGCAGTCGTCCTAGACGCGATGGTTGTACGCACCTATCTGGTCCCCGCAATAATGTCGGTGCTGGGCCAGAGAGCGTGGTGGGGCCCCAACCGATTGAGAAGAGTTAGATTTGACAAGAAAGCCGAGATACAATCCGCAAACCCTTAGAGGGGGCAAGCGGAGAATGCTTGTCGCACAGAATTGGCTCTAGGCTTATTCTCGATCCTGATACTTTTCCTCGTGTCTCTCGGGTCAAATGCGACCCCTTTCTTTGGGGCATCGTACACTCTAATCGCGACAACCGCACTGCTTGCCGACGGGTTCTCAGTCGGCAGCTTCGTACTGATCGTTTTCGTGACAGCTGCCGGAGCTTCACTAGGAAAGCTCGTAATCTATGCCGGAGGAAAGGGATTCAGGGGGAAATTGGGGCAGAACAAGACTGTGATGGTCCTTGGAAGAATGCTCGAACGGAAGACCGGCCTAGCGGTTGTCTTTGTCACTGCTCTGATTCCAGGGCTACCACTTGACGACTACGTGTACTTGGGAGCAGGAGCGAGCAGTTCAAGGCTTACTGGCATGTTCATCATCACCTTCTTCGCGAAGGTTCTGAAGAGTTTCCTCGAAATCGGAGTAGAGTATGCAGGGCTCGGAAGGCTTTACACAGCCACGGGTCTGACGGGACTGTCCCGCCTAGAAACATCCATCCTCTTGTCAGCCGTCTTCTTGATCGTGGGAATAGCATTCTACAAGATCGATCTTGAGAAAGTCGTCTCCAGGTTGAGACATCGATATAGTGCAGAGAAGCCGACGGTCGAATGAGGACCTTTCGACCTTGCCTAAGCTACTTGTTCTATACATGTCCACAGAAGACGAAGATGCTTTCTTCGAGTACGTGCGATCGCTTGGCAACCTCCTGATTTTACCGGGAACCTCGCTCAGTTCTGATTTTGCGCCTGTGGACAGTTTTCCTGAGCCGTCCCAGGATGAATCAACTAGGAGGTTTTGGTTGCAGTATACCGGGAGTGGACTACCCCTCGCTACGGAGCATGTCCCGGAGAAAGGGCTCTATGTGGTCGATGGGTTTCAGTCGCCCGTCATCGAGTTCTGGCGTTCTTGGGTGGTCTCGCAAGTAATGCTGCCGGGCGGGATACAGGCCGACATGAACTACATTGATGAGGAAAGAAAAGATCTGGCTAAGAAGCCTGCCGAGTTCAGGAAATGGTTTGAGTCGATAGATGGCTGGATCCGGAAGAACTACCGAAGGCTGGGAATCTACGTCTTCGCGGGTCCCGGTGCTCAAAAGTTCAGGGAAGAAGGGGGAATCCTACAAGGGCGATAGAAAAGCCAGGTCAACGGCTAATTACTACCAGCTGGCGCCGATACCCACATGGAGCAAACCATGAATTTTCGTGGTATAGTTGAAGATATGATTCGCAAACTGGGGGAGGCGACGGAGCCTGATCAGACGCTTGGAACATCGAGGGCCGATGTTAGACTTGTCGGGCAACAGTACCAAGAAGCGAAAGTGGGCAAGTTCATGTTGGGATGCGATGAACCCGTGCCGGTCGGAGGGACGGATAAGGCCGCGACGCCGCTCGAATTTTTCATGTCGGCTATAGGCTTCTGTGAGAACGTGATGTTCACCCGGCACGCAGCACTCCTCAGTCTGCAGTTTGACTCTCTGGAAACCTCGGTGAGGGGTCACTGGGATCGGAGGGGACAGTACGGGATTGGTGGAGCGGAACCATCGTTCAAGGACGTGACGGTTGAGACTAAGGTAGCCACGAAAGACTCGGTTGAGAAGGTCGTGGAGGTGACGAGGCGTACTCATAGGGGATGCCCGATGCACGCAACTATCGTGAAGGCCATGAAGGTCACCGACAAGCTATTCGTCAACGGAAAAGAAATCCCAATCTGACCTGAGCCGCAAGAAATCATATCTATGCTAGCGGTGGACTATAACATCATGCGAGGCTACGTTGATGGGTTTGTCTTGGCTGTTCCCAAGAAGAAGATCCGGGCGTACAAGCGTCTGGCTGAGAAGGCGGCGAGAGTCTGGCGGAAACATGGTGCACTTGACTATGTCGAGGCTGTCGGCAACGACCTCGGCTCAAAATGGGCCGGGATCAAGTTCCCCAGAACAGTAAAGGCCAAGCCCAGCGAGACAGTCGTTTTCTCCTATATCGTGTTCAAGGATCGTAAACACCGGGACATGGTGAATGCGAAGGTGATGAAGGATCCCTTCATGAAAGATGCACAGCCCGAGCAGATGCCCTTTGACATGAAACGTATGGTCTACGGAGGCTTCAGAGTGCTCGTCGAAGCCTAGCTCCCAAGTTACACTCAGGAGTATGCCCAACGGGACATTAGGTTTCTCGTACTCTCTTGTTTATTCTCGTTTGCAATAATGATAAGGCTTCATGGATCGTGGTCTCGAGCCTCAGCTGTTCTGTCGGACGTGCAGCACTTCTACGACTCATGAAACAATGTATCGTTCTGACAACGAGTTCATCGGAAAAATTCTTGTCTGCGAACACTGCGGGGAAACCGTGTTCGAACCGCTAAGGACGGGATGCGCGGACTGTTGAATTACTGGCAAGCCTAGTTAGCATCTTTGAGTCTGCGGCCACGAATTTCATTGCTCTCTCGCGATAGCTAGCCATTCTACGTTGGGCGAGTCGGTCACAGCCTTGGGTTTCGTGTTCATTAGAACCCTGATGGGATCCTTGAACGGGCCGTTCAAAACCGTTGGATTATCCCTCACGCCCCTACGCCAACAAGCCTATGCGCATACCACCTTCGTGTGGGGGTGAATTATCTCGAATAAGATTGCCCTAATCCTCCTCGCTGCAGCGGCAATACTCCTCCCGGCAGTAGCTATCAGCCAAGCTGTTCATCTCCAGACAAGCAATGTTAACGGTCCAAAGGGTCCGAACCACGATGTGAACGATAAGGATGATCCAGACGACCAGACTACTGACGCGGATGACAACGATGCCGACGACAGCGCAACGGCTGACACCGACGACGGCACAACTGCTGACGCTGACGATAGCTCAGTGGCTGACGTAGACGATCATGCCACAGCTGACTTAGACGATGACACCGTGGCCGGCACGGACAACGGTCAAGCGGACAATGTAGAAAGCAGCTCGGACATCGACCTCACCGAAACAATCTAGGCAGCACCAGATCAAAGCCATAGTCCGAGAAGACCCCTATTTTCTAGCATCCTGAAGTCAAGGACGCCGGCTTAGACTACTCGTTAGTTCGCTCTCTCCCAGGGGCTTAAGAGAGTTAGAAGGCTCACCGGATGGGAGTCAATTCTTTTTCTGCGAAAGTTCCCTCACTTCCATCCTTGCGTTCATACGTGATCATGTTCTTCCAGGACCTGCGGTCGGGATCCCACGTGAACGTGTTGAACCAGGGTCCGACCGTATAGTCGAATTTGAAGCGAACTGTGTTGTCCTTGCGCGTGCCGATTCCTGGGACGGGTTTCGAGGTCACGCCGAACGTGTCGAACAAGTGCAGAACGTATTCGCCGATCTTCTTGTCATATCCAATGAGGTAGAGGGCTTCGTAGTTGGGGTTTCCTCCCTCGGCGACTCTTACGGGGGAGAAGCGCATCTCCACGAACAATTCTCGCAGAACCCATTTTGCGTTGACCTCTTGGTAGAGGGCGGTGTCGCCCATTTTTCCTGTCAGCGACCAGCGTCCGATCAGGTTGTTGAGAAGATCGTCCATGGTCGACCGGCAACGCGTTTCTAGAGCATTGCTCCTGTTGGGTAGAGCACGTAGTTTGAGAAGTTGGGGAAGGGCTTCGAGGACATGAAGAGGTAGTTGTCCAGTATTCTCATTTTCTGTTCCAGCACGACCTGCATCAG
>VBAY01000104.1 GCA_005883085.1 Candidatus Bathyarchaeota archaeon | reverse complement strand
CCGCAATATCGTTCCGAGTGATAATATGCGACATCATCAACGTTACCGCCTCGCACATCCATGTTGGCGCGGCAGGGACGAATGGACCGGTTATCATTCCCTTCTTCCATGGTCTCTTCTCGTCGCCACACGGATGCAGGACCCTCGCCGAAGGAACCCGGACAGCCGCAGACCTAAACACCCAAGCCAGCCCATCGATTACCAGCTGGAACGACTTCGTCAAAGCTCTCCTCGCGGGCAACACCTACGTCAACGTCCACACCACAGCGAACCCGGGTGGTGAGATCAGGGGCCAGCTAGTACACGAGCACGAGAGCGAGAACGAGAACGACCAAGGCGACGATTAACCCTCGGAACCCACTTCGCCGACTATCCCCTTTTTTGCAGGCCTATTCACTAGCCCTGCGTTCAGCCTAGTTTTTCCTGTCCGTACTTTGTCAGGGTCCACCTGTTTCCCCGTCCAACAGCCGCGGAAGAGACGACTCTTTGCTTGAGAAGAAGTTTCAGGTGATGGCTCACGCAGCTCTCAGTGAGACCAGCTTTCTCGCTAATTTCGATGATTCGTGTTTTTCCCTTCTCCATGGCTTCGATGATTTTGGATCTGGACGCTAGTCCTCGGTTAACGTTTCTCATTCCGGAGATGTAGGCTCGTGGATGGTAGGGCGGTGTCACGCTTGCAGCCACTTTGCTAGGCGAAATCCCCTACCAAGAGCTTTGTCTGCGTCCTATCCGTCTCAATTGGCCTGAACGTCTCGTCCAGTTCAACCTTGATCAAGTCAAGTCTCTGTCGGTAGTATTCGCCGACATTGTACCGTTTGACCATGTCAAAGGCCACTTGGAGGTATTTCTCGACACCTGCTTTGAACACAGTAGGTCCCAACTTGCCTCCGCATTTCACGCAGACTCCTTTCAAGGGCGCTCGACGCGGCTTCCAGTTACACTTTGAACATCGAGATCTTTGCGACGTGAAAGTTCTCAAATTTCCAACCAAGTCACGTAGAATATGAGTTCCGAGAACCTTTCTTGCAACTTCTTCTCCTTTCACAGCCACGATCTTGTCTGCAAGATCCAGTTGCTCTTTGACCTTGTCAAGCATTGTTGGTAGCTCTTTGTACGCGCTGGTCAGTCGCGCGCGGTCTAGATCTTCTGTTGGGTGGGTAAAGCCGATGTTCCAGTTGTCCGACGACGATTCCCGTGCCTGGTTGAGGGTTGGGACGAGATCCTCTATCTCCTTCGGATTCACTCCCACTAGAGTTTTCTCATAGAAAGCAATGGGGAGAGTGGTGACTGTTTCGATGTTGAATGCTTGCCGGGCCACTTCGTTCGCGTTTAGTAGCGGAGCGAGCAACAACGGGGCGTCCATTAAGCCCCCTATCCTGTCTGGGAGATATTCTCTGGAGAAGTTCAACAGTACGTCAAGCAGTAACGATACCGAGTCCTCGTCTCCATCGCAGTCTCGCCGTTTTGCAGCGTGATATAGGGGATGGGCATAGCAGACGCTCGCCTTGGTGAATCCGACGATTCTTCCCACGACGCCGACAGATGTATGAGGCGATAACCCGACGACCAGATGCCCGATTAGGTCCTCTTTTTTCGATGCCTTGTAGAGCTTGTCCATTCCATAGTACGAAGTGAGCAGATCGTCTAGGAATCTAGTTACTTTCAGCAGGTACTCTCCGCAAGCTTCCGAGACGACAAGGTCCTGTATCTCCAAGGCGCACAACTGCCTGGGGTCCAAGAGTTCGTGACCGTCCATGTCTTTCGTGTACCCTATCTCGCGGGCTTTCTCGAGCGTCAGCCCGATTTCTCCGGGTCTGAACTGAGTCAGTACAGCGTTGGACGCATCAAACCGCAGGGTTCCATCTTTGAACACGGAGACATCTGATTTCGCACGCAACAGCGCCTTTTCCAAGGGCTCGGGCATTCGGGTCTTGTTGATCAAACCTTTCACTCCTTTCACCGACCCTTCCATTTTTCCCAGCCTGAGCCTCCCAACTGCTTCTTCCAGAATCTCGACTAGGTTTACATTGACACTCCGGTATGCGACTAGCGAGCCATTGCAAGTGGATGACGAACTATGTGATGGTTGGCCGCACTTGGAACAGTTCGTGCTCATCCTCGTCTCTCGTCCGCAGACCGGACACTTGAGTCTCGATTCCCAGCGACCACACTGTAGACATGTTCGGTCAACTAGGTCCAGCGTAACCACGGATTTCTTCGAGGCCTCCATCACATCACGACGTGGGCCCCCGGCCTGCCCGGTTGGAAATAACCCGTGGACCCGTGGAGTCATGATCCTCTCCTTTGCCTTTTCTGGGCGGCCCATGCGTGCCCCGACAAAGATCGGGGCCTTGTTCTTTACTGGGAATCCTGCCAGCAGGCTTATCGCTTCAAGCGAGCTTTCTCCCTTGACTTGGGTTGCTGGGGCTTCGAGGTTCAGAATTGTCCGAAGAATCAGCGCATCATCATCTCGGAGCTGAATGGCACCCGCCACCATCTTGTGCGGCATTCGAGCCTGTTCGAGAATATCCTTCAGCTTCTCATCATAAGGTAGAACGCAGGACTGGTCTAGGTAGTGAATGAGTTTCTCGCGGAGATAGTGTACGTCTTCGATCGTGATCAGGCTCCAGAAGTGCGTGTAGGTGGGGTGCAGAGGAATTCCGAGGCTCTGGGATAATCCAAGAGCCTCGACGGCTCGCGGTTTGACAGAGAACGGGTTGAAAGCGAATTGACGTAATCGTTCGGCTGAGATATTCAGCAATTGTTGTGTTTTGTTGCTGTTTTCCGGGTCGTTGAGCTTCTCCTCCAATAATTGTGCCCACCATGATTCGACGAACCCTGACGGTACCAGGGCTCGATTGTTTTCGAGAAATTCTCCATATCCTACCATTAGGTCGCCGAGGAATAGTATCTTCTGAATCTTGTCCCGCAGTGTTTTTGCTTCTTGAGGCGAGTCTATCCTCATCACTGAGCCATCGATGAGTTTCACGACGGGGGGCTCGATACTATCGACCGCGTTGACGATGCCAGCTTTCCCGGGCCTTTCCAGTCTCATCTGTACCCCTACTGCGAGAAAGCCTCCTAGAATCTCCATGGTGGCTGGGTGAACGCCGACCGATGCCATGCCAGTGTTTCGTGAGCGGCCATATCGTATTCTGAAGCCCCCAGCCGCTCCTGGGAACGCGAAGATCGGACGCCCTCCAACAACATCCTCCATGAACATGAACTCTTTCGCCTCCTCCCCTTCTGACGACGAGGTCTTCATCATAGCCAGCCATCCCCAGCCTTCCAGTCCAAGCTTCTCAACGATCTTCAGAACTTTGGTAGATCGTCCGAGCAACCCATCATTTACTACTCGTAGTGCTCCGCCTCGGACCCTGTTTGTCTCGATCCGAATCAGATTCCGGTTGACCGCTACCTCGACGGGGTCTGTTTCCACACCGTTCGGCTCAACGGTAAGGCGCATGATCGCGTCCTTGAGTACGCTGTCCGGGTTCCGGTATTGGAAACGAGCGATTGATCGTTCGTAGAGGCGTAGTTCTTCGACGAATCTCATCGCTTCCTGTTCCGACGCGTGATACGGGGGAATGTTCAGTTGCCGACGTACGTAATCAGCAACGATCATAGTCAAGCCCATTTCTGTCCCGCCGGCCGATCGCATCGGGCCTGCAAAGTATACGGCTAGGTGCTTTGATCCGTCCACGTTTGTTCGGATCTTGACATCGTGGATTCCCTGTATCGGCGCCACGGTTACCGCCTCATCCAACACTGCTAGCGCCGTACGAATCGCTTGCTCAGCAGCATCCTCGGGCTCAAGGCTCCCGAAATGGCCCAGAACAATGTCCTCGCTAATTTTCAGCGCTGTTTCTTCGCGCGAGATTAGTTTACTCAGCTCTCGGATTCTGGCCGCAACGCCGACTGGTCCAACCGATTTCTCAACTCGCTCAGCCAGATCATAGGTTGTCTGTGATTCAACCTTCCATGAAGGGTCGAGTCCTTTCGACCGGGCCTCCGAGGCTATCGCGTACTGCCGGTTGTATTCTTCCTCTACTCTCTTCGCATAAACATGGTTGGGCCGGTTCTCTAGAACTTGCACAGCGAGCCTTCGACTACCTGCTACCGTAAAAGGATTAATTGTCAATTTCTTGTTGAGATAACCGAAAGTGTTCCTGGGTCAGGTGATTACGCCGAATTCTAAGAGCGAATCTTAAGAGTCAGATGCAGATCACCTGAGAGGCGACACGCGATGAGCGATCGCTCGCGAGTCGGGAACATTGGAAGACGCTCTGTTTGGGATAACAGAACAACGGTACGTCGGCTTCACGGTATCGAATATCGAATGCTCGAGGATTCATATGACATCCACGATTTCATCAACACCGAAGTACGGAAAGAGCTGGAAGAAGATTTCGAGGGCATGGGCAAAGATCCCCGACATGACGCTTTGCTCAACTCGCTGCCGAAGCGGAAATGGAAGTTAGAAATTGTTGGCGTTGACGAGGTTCGGATGAATCCTTTGATCCTCAACTCCGCTGACCTCAAGACCGGTCGAAAGTTCATGGAGCGATTGACAGAACGTCGATCAGAGCTTCGTAAGGCCTTGGAGGCAGGTGGAGCGGTTCTCTGGCCGATAGTCCTCCTGCGCGAAGAACGGCTGCTTGTCGATGGATATTGCCGCCATTCAACCTTTCAGGAAATGAATATTCCCGAGGCATACAGCTACGTAGGACGCTTCGTCGACAAGTGAACCGATTAATCTGAATAGGGTTCGGTCGCACTTCGAACCCGAATCGTACAACCCTGTCCGCAGGACTCGATTTCAACGTACCACAGACCACTACGTGTTGCTCTGAAGCTTATTTGCTAGGAACACCTTGGTCTATTGTTGGTTCAACTCGTGTCCGTTGCATTCACCAGGGCGCTGGTCAAAGGCGAAAAGGGACAGAGAGATATGCAAAGAATTCCAATTGACACCGGTGCTTTCTTCACGATTCTGCCCTCCGAAATCCTATTCGAGATAGGGGCATACCCCGAGGACTTGAAAGCAAGGCTCGAACTTGAACGGGGAGATTCCCTGGAAGCCCAGGTCTATTCTGTCGTCGTCGCCGCTCAGGGACGCGAGGACGTAACCCTCGCCGTTACCTTCGAAGGTGCTCAGCCAGTCCTGGGCGCAAAGTTTCTGGAAGATCTTGGCCTGAACGTCGATTCTGAATCTGGCCTATTGGAGCCATCAAGGCATCATGGCTTCGCTTTTAACTACGAACCTTAGAAAATGTCTTCCAGCACTCGTGCCAGGATCATACTGCACTGTGACTTGGACGCTTTCTATCCCTCCTGCGAGATCCACCGAGACCCTTCAATGAAGGGCAAGCCATTGATCGTGGGCGCGGACCCGAAGAATGGCAAAGGGCGTGGCGTTGTCACGTCCTGCTCGTATGAGGCGAGGAAGTTTGGCGTTCGATCCGGAATGCCGATTAGTATGGCCTGGAAGCTTTGCCCTCAAGGCATCTACGTGCCGCCCGACTTCGAGCTCTATGGTGAAACCTCGGGAAGGGTCATGGATATCATGCGAGAGTTTGCGGATATTTTCGAACAGACCAGCATCGACGAGGCATTCATGGACGTCAGCAAGAGATGCAAGACCTATGATGACGCAAAAGTTCTAGCGTCCAATCTGAAAGAGTCTCTGAAGGAGCGAGAGGGTCTCACTGTAAGCGTTGGGATCTCCCCTAGTAAGTCGATCTCTAAGATGGCCTCGGACATGCGGAAACCAGACGGGCTTACCCTTGTTCAGCCAGAAGAGGTCGACAAATTTCTCGAACCGTTAGCAGTCAATAAGATCAGTGGAGTGGGGAAGAAAACAACCGAATTTCTCCAAAACAAGGGAATCGACACGGTCGGTCAACTACGCAGGGTAGAGGCGAAAAAGCTCACAGACTGGTTCGGAAAAGGTGGGGTATGGCTTTGGGCAATCGCGAACGGGATCGAGGAGACACCTGTGGAAGAGAGAGGACTACGAAAATCAATTAGTGTGGAACAAACATTCGAGAGAGACATTCAGAACAAGACCATGGTCCGGGATGCTCTAGAGTCTCTAAGTCACGAGGTTCACGACAGACTCTTGGGAGAAGGCTTGTGGTACCGTACTGTCGGGATCAAGGTCCGATTCGAAGGGTTCGTAACGTTTACCCGCGAAAAAACCCACACGGGGTATGTAGATGACTTGGGAGTCATCCGAGAATATGTCACATTACTCTTCAGAGAGTTCGAGAAAGACCGACGGAAGATGAGACTAGTGGGAGTTAAGCTGTCTGACCTCAAGCCCGCCGAAGGCAAACAGGTTAAGCTCGCATAGCATTTAGTTTTCAACCTAAACAAACTAGGGTTGAGGCCCCTCAGAAGAGGCCTCGATTGGACCCGAAACGATCGTCCTATGCGGTGAGGGGTCTCTCTTTGAGCTGCGGCACTTCGAAGAATGGCGCAAGTGTCGCCTTCACAGCCCGTTGGGCCTCAACGCCGAGTTGTTCAAAGCCCTTACCACAAAACGGGCAGTTCTCGAACTCGCCACGGTTAGCCTGCTTAGCGAACCATTCTCCACAGTGCCAACACTTCACTACTGCTGTAACGCACATGCCTTCTACTTCACCTCCCTCAGGACGTGTCCTAGTTCGAGTCTTGTTCCGAGTTGGGATTTAAGGGCGACGATGATCGCGGTGCCTCCCAGGGTCGCCACGGTTCGCTCTGTCAACATGAAAGGCGTAATGATTGCCCAAATGGGTCCTGGAAAGTTGAGGAGAGATATGCTGAGGATGCTCATAGTGACTTGCTCGGACATTGCTGTGTAAAGAGCGAGTAGTCCAATTCTATATGGCTCTCTGGTTTTCAACACGGCAGGTAGCGAGACTATCACAAGAATGTAGGGCGCAAGCCAGAAAAGTGTGCCTCCTCTCGAAAACAGGATGTAGTAGAGGGCGCCAGCCAGTATGTATGCCCAAGGGGTGATGGGTCCCCATTCATAGTGGAAAGCGATGCTGCCCAAAACGACAGCAAGTATCGGGACCAAGAGCCCTGGCAGTCCGAAAGTCTGGTAGAAGCTAGGTTGACCTAGTGCCACCCCGAGGCTTCCTACGAGGACAGTGACCATCGCTAAGATGGGTCTCAGAACTGCAGCTATGACGGGCAGCATCACGATTTCCAGAGTGATGAATGACGGGCCGCCGATGAACGGTGTCAGTGGGAAGAATGTAGAAACCACATAGACCGCAGCGAGAGTTGACGTCAGGGCTAGCTCTGTTGTCGTTAGAAAATTCTGGCTGATTCTTGGTCGAGTTTCCATTCTTTTCCTCCCCACTCCGGGATTTGTTCGAGGCGCAACGGGTGGGAGGCCCTACTCACGCGCCTATTGATTCAAACGAGTAGGGCGCTTTTTTTAAGACTTACGAGGAGTTCCCAACAATCCGTTGCATCGAACAAATCTTCTAAGATGAGCTAACTATTTCAGGGCTGAAGGCTCGTGTGAGCGTCATCAGTCTATCGTAGGCTATCCTGTGCCGGAGGGTAATCTTCTCCGGTTTTCCTTCCTTCGGTGTAATAACGATATGGCCAGTTCCCAGTAGGTCTGGTTTCTTGAGCTCTATTCGGTTTATCTGGTCCTTTTCCATCTCGAAATCTTTCATCCGATCAAGATCTGTTATTGCTTTGGCGCTCTCGTCTGGAGAGAGGCGTGGCATAAGTTCCCCATGGATAAAGCCGGCCATCGGGCCGCCCAAGGCTCCACCGCCGTTCGCGCCCTAGGTCTATGCCGATCAGTCTGCTCGTAGTGAAGTAAATTCCGTATCCGATATGGGTTAACCCTCTCGCGAGGAAACCGCTCGCGAACCCGCCGAGAAACATTTCACTATCTGCCATGCCATAGGCTCACAAACCAGGTTTGCTGGTTCTCGCTGATAAGAAAATCGTTCCCGGAGCAGAGCATTTGTTCGAATTTGTCATTAAGGCTCAGGTTCAGAATCTTCCGGCCGGTGGTTGTGCTAGGGGCCGGGTCTGTCGCTGAACGCGCGAAATAAAGGAGGAAGTTTCCGAACGGGTCTCTATACGATTAGGCCTGTATCGTTGCTTCCACGGAGACGGCCCGTGCTAGGGCCTGTTCTGGAGTCAGATCGATGCTATGGGTGTCCTTTGCGTGAAGTTGGACATGTTTCACTAGCTCATCGTCAGATGGGGTCCGGAGCATGAAGCCGCAGTCGCAAGTTACTTGTTTCGCCATATTTGCTCGCGCTGGCTCGTTCGTAGTCGTCCCTAATAAAATGGGCCGTTGTCGATCTAGATGGGAGTTGTAGCTTTGCGTCAGCGACGTGGTCTGATAGAGGGCCAGTTGTCCGCGACTATTCCTCGGGGAGTCTCCTTAACCCAGTCTGGGATAATCACGGCTCGGAGAAGCTCTTGTAGGGAAATTCCTCGATCTATTGCAGCGCCGGTTAAGACGCGATAGTTCTCGTCGCGAAGCGACATCATGAACTTTGTCAAAATAATACCGCCCATTACCGTCGTCGCTCCTAATAGAGTCATGTTCCAGAAGCAAAGTCCAGATGTTTACTTTGCAGATCCTGACGTGATCAAAGAAAGAACTGGGTCACCCACGAATAGGCTAATAGTGGCAATCTGATTATGCGTTTTCGAATTCAGTCATGAGGCTCAGCAAACTGTCCTACCTGACCCTCTGGGCGGTTCATTTCGACGAGGTAAAGAAGCTCTACAAGGATACTCTCGGTCTCCCGGTTGCCCAGGAGAATGAGAACTTCGTCATGTTCGACACCAAAGGAGCGAGACTTGCGTTGCACCGGCTCACCAAAGCCCCTCCTCTCTCCCGCTCAACCGTCGAAGTACATCTGGAGGTCAACGACGTCGACGAAGTCTATTCCTCTCTCAGGTCTAAGGGCGTGAGGTTCGATGAGCCTCCCGCGAACCGGCCCTGGGGCACCCGTTCAGCAGGCTTCAAAGATCCCGAAGGTTACGTCGTGGAGATCGTGGGTCCCTTGAAACCAGGCGAGCCCTCGAGGGGAAACTAGCGCGCTTGGTTTACTCGTACTTATGCTTGGGCTTGGCCTTCCTTTTTTTCTCCGGCGTCAGAGCCGGAGTTTGTGGGAACAAGTACGGGGTCGTTTGAGCCGCGGTTGGCGGCGAGCCTATACGCTCCGGTAGGTGCAGTACATGCTTCTCAGGCGGCGCAACTTCTAGGACTCCACTCTGGCTTAGGACTCTGTAATGATTTAGGCCTTGGTGGTGGAGGAACTTGTGGAGTAGCAGTTTGACTTGTTTGGTTTTTGCGCCTTCGATCTGGACCTGTGTCCCTTTTGTTTTCATTTTGCCCTCGACCTTTGATTTCAGGAACTGGGTCGCTTCGCTAGCCCGGTCTCGCAATTCCTTCAACTCGACCGTCAGCACGATCTTTGGCATGCTAAATCATCACGGCGGTCTTGGCGCTATAAGACTAAAGCATGTTCTAAACGCGTAAATTCGGATATCGCCCATTTTAGCCCCTGATCCATGATCTGGGATCAGGAGTCCAAGAATGCCCTAGAATCCTTCGGGAACTGACCTAGATTACACGTTAACATGCTTTGCGATCAAAGCCCAGACCCTGCCCTGAATTGTAATATTCGCCCATTATCAATGCCAGACAGAAAATCTTCCCTAGAAAAAGGAGGGGGGGTATTGCACAGAGCACCTCGCGACGCAAGAGTGGTTTCTCCGGTTGTTCTGTTCTTACTATTGTTCCGTGAGAAGGTTGGGTCAGCACTATAGTCACATCTACAATTCCACATCTTGTGATTGATGCTGTAGTGCTCGCATGCTAAAAACCAGGATAATCGCCTTCCTCGGCCTCTCCCTGACACTCTCGTCTCTCCTGTTAGGTTCCCAGACGCTCGGATACTCACGAGCAGTCCTCAGTCTACAACTCGGCGGCTTATTCCTCGTTCTTGGCGGATTCTTCAGATTATTCGACAACCACGGTATACAAGATGCCCTCGCAGGCCTGTATGATCTTGAGGCCACGATGAACTAGAGGGTTCTTGATTCTAAGCTTCGTCCTTGTAGAACTTCGCAAGGTCCAGCGATTCCCGCGTTTGCTTCTCCAACTCCTCCATCGTCGGGTACACTGCCCTGAAGACCTCCAGAACACCATTCTTTGATCTCACATGCACCAAATATGTTGGATACGCAGCGTGCCGAAATATCCGCTTGCTATCCCAAGACTCCGACTTATCATTATCCACATAACGAACATGAACATTCGAGAAGTGAACTCGTTTTGCAAGATCCGAACTCATCTTTCTAGCAAGATCCCGAAACAATGGTTTCTGCTCCATGCATCCTGAACAGCCATCCCTCGTGATCGCTGTCACGTAAACAACTCCCAATTCTTTCACTAGGGATTCAAGAGCACCGCTGTCCGACAACCCTTTCAAGCTCTGAAACTCAACGAGCTCCACATTCTTCTCAACAGAAACTTGGCTTGAAACTATCAATACAGTTCCCTAGAAGACGGGGTTGCATCGTCGATATAAGCACGAACTCTTGCGTGGAAGATTGTCTGCACAAAGGAGTTCGGTCCTGACTACGATAGTCTGAATTTGAAAAGAGGCCTGGGAGCTATCTTTGCAGGGTTCCGGGTTCGGGTTGGAGTTCTACGATGAGGCCATCGCTCCATTGGTATTTCGCCTCCATCAGCTCTGACACCCGCTTAGCCAGTTCGGGCTCATCATCCGGATCGACAATCCGGCCCAGTCCCACGTACTTGTCGCTGTCCACCTCGAACGATATTCCGGGGTGGTTCTTGATGTTCCGGACCCAGTCAGCCTGATCACGGTATTGCGAGACGAGATAGAATCGTCCTTGATATCGGACATACCAGATTTCGATTCTGTGGGCTGCCTTGCTCTTCCAGCCTTCAGTAGTGAGATAGAGAAACTGGCGTTTGCTGTCCTTCAGAAACGACCCTTCTGACAAATCACGGCTAATGGTTACTTACTCTGTTTCTCTGGCACATAAGCCATGCCTTGGACCTCTACCTTCATCTCAAATAGCAGGTCGCCCGCCTGGACGGTCGTCCTCGCAGGCTTGGGATCATGGAAGAAACCGGAGTAGGCCTCGTTCATTCCAGAATAATCTGATAGATCTCTTAGATAGACTGTTGTCTGGAGGACGCAGTCCATATTGGATCCCGCAGCCTCCAAGATCCTCTTGAAGTTCTCCAGAGTAGCTTTCGTCTGGGCTCTAATATCTCCCGGAATGACTTTCCCAGTCTTGTCTATTGGCCCCTGTCCTGAGACAAACAATAATCCTCCGAACTTGACTGCAGGGGAGAAGGGAAGACCCAGCGGTGCAGGTCCCGTTTTCACAACTTCCTTCTTCATACCAATCGGGTGGCCATTTCCTGTCTCTCGGTGTTTAAGAGTTGAGAGATAACATGGAAGAGTGAATTGTCATGCGGGAAAAGGCAGATTCAGGTTCAGAACTTCTCGGCCCAATACCCCTGACACTAATCAAAGAGGCCAGGGAACGGATCAAAGGCGCAGTTCTACGCACCCCTCTCGTGCGCTTGAACGTTGACGAAGCACCAGCAGAAATCTTTCTGAAGCTAGAGAATTTGCAACCTACCGGCTCCTTCAAAGTCCGGGGCGCGAGCAATGCAATCGCTCTTGCAGGTCCAGAGGCGAAGAAGCGTGGAGTATACACCTGTAGCGCTGGAAATATGGCCCAGGCGCTCGCCTGGCAGGCTCGTCAAAACAAGATTTCATGCACCGTAATCGTTCCAGATAACGCTCCCGAGACGAAGCTAGAAGCTCTCCGAAGGTTCGGCGCAAAGATCATCCAGGCGTCGTTTGATGATGTCTGGAAAGTCGTCGTTACTCATCACTATCCTCCCCTCGACGGATCGGTGTTCATCCACCCATTTGCAGATATCCGAATGATGGCAGGAAATGGAACCGCTGGACTCGAGGTCCTGGAAGATCTGCCCGACGTTGAGTCGGTGGTGATACCGTTCGGTGGCGGAGGATTATCCGTAGGTATCGCCTCAGCGATCCGCGCGAAAAGGCCCCAGACTCGGGTCTACGCTGTAGAGCCAGAAACTGCAGCGCCATTGTCTGCCTCTTTCGCAGCCGGTTCAGCCCAAGAGGTCCAAAGGGTTCCCAGTTTTGTCGATGGTATCGGTGGAAAGAGCGTTCTGCCGGAGATGTGGGAGCGAGCAAGAAATCTGCTTCTCCCCTTGGTCGTTTCTCTTTCGGATATTGCCAAGACTGTCAAGCTCCTGATAGAGCGAAACAGGATTGTTGCTGAAGGCGCTGGCGCAGCATCTGTCGCTGCAGCCATGACGGGCAAGGCTGGGTGGGGAAAGATTGTTTGCATCGTGTCAGGCGGCAATATTGACTCTTCAAAGCTGGTGAAGATTCTTGCAGGTGACGTCCCGTAGCTACTGCGTTACGAGCTTGAGAACGTAGGACCCGAGGATTTTACTCGCCAGGATTACGAGAATTCCTAAGACTACCATTTTCAGCGCTGACTTTGCCGCTGACTGTTTCAGTGTGACTCCTCGGAATGCTCCAAGCAAGAAGAGCATCATGACTCCGATGATAATGGACGCTGTCACAGCATATGTTTCCGGAAAGAGGACCAAAGGAAACAGCAATACAAGAGAGGCCAGGGCGGAAGTAATAGCCGTGACAATTCCCGACCCTAGAGCCCTTCGATTGATTTTTCCTAGCAATCGATGGACCTTTGGATGTTCGGTTGTAATAGGGACATGCCTTTTCTTGCTGCCATTTGTTTGTCTTGACCGCTGGCGATTTGTCCGCGTTATCGCCTCCAGCAACTGCGTCTTCTTTTCATGCGTTTCCGATAGGTAAACTGCTGCAAAAACGGATAACGCGCCTGCCACCGCTCCGCCTACGCCCGTTGCGAAGATCTGGACTGGTATCAGCGCTGCAGAGCCTGCGGCTGATATGATTCCGAGCACTGAGAATAGGCCGTCTATGGAGCCAAAGACGAGTTCGGCGCTTCGACTCCCTGTCTCTTCAACTACCAGTTCTGTGCTCTGCACTGCCAAAGTCGCGTCATCCCCAGAGGGGCATGCGACATGACTGTGTTCCCCGGCATGAGCATGCTGTTACTGGACGATAGCCTGACCAAGAATCGTCCCTCGGGTTCTCCAAGTGTTTCCTTTGTAGAGTTCCTGCTTTGTCGGTGGTGTCGGTTATGGGCGATTAGTTGCCGCCGGAATAGGCCGGGGTCCCGGATTCTTCTCCGGGCTCTTTCGCGTTTTGGCGTTCTTTGCAGTGACGGCCGCGGCGAGAAGGATCTCGGCCGTGTCCTCTATAGAGCCAAAACTCGTATCGAGGATTAGATGGTAAATCGACCAGTCATCGACGCTGAATCCATAATGTTTCCGATATCTCTCAGCTTGCACGGCTTCCCTGTGCAATGTCTGTCTCCGCGCCTCCTCGAGACTGATGTGGTCTCGCGCGGCAATCCTCTCCAGCCTCACTACTAGAGGAGCGGTCAACAAGATTCTCAGGTCGGAAATCTCCTTCAATACCCACCCGGCTAGCTGCCCATCAACCACCGCGTCACCTCTCTCCGCTTCCAGCATGGTCCTTTCATCTACTAAGCGGTCGATGCCTGGGTCCGCGGCAGCCATCTCCTGGAATTTTTCTAGTGAAACCTTTCTCTCTTCAGCTAGCTTTCTGAACAGCATTCCGGCGGACACATGACGGAGAGCAAGTGATCCCGCGAGTTTCGCTGCGTATGTGGACTTGCCTGACCCGTGCGGCCCGCTAACGGTCACAATCAATCCATAGAACCTGACGCGCGAGCAACTCGTCTAATCTCAGACGCCAAACAGTTGCCACACAGCACTCCGGCAAATGGGCGCGAGGGAACGCGCGAGCTCTTAGCCACTCCGACCGGTCTTCCTGTGACCACTCCGTGCAGGTTAGCTCCGCATCGGGGACACCTCGGGGTTCTGTGCGCCTTGGCTTCAAAGTGGATCGCTCGAACGCCAGACGGCAGTGTAAGCACCTTTTTTCGGCGCCCGCTAGTCCTCTGCGACGGTTGCGTCAACTAGATTCTCCTGAAGTTGGAGTCATCGAGAACGAGGACTGGACTCCAAACAATCTCGACAGTGGAATGCTCAGAGTGAACGAGCAGATTAGATACCAGTAGAACAGCGACAGTACTGAAAACATGCCATTTTTTGTTGTCGTTGTAAATGGTAGAACGAGCGGCGCATATGCCACAGGAATCGAGCCAATCGCCGTAACTACAGTGTAGTAGATCAAGAGAAAAGGTATGATCGTAATCGGGTATGTCTTAAACTGCTCGAAGGTCGATCGCGAGCTCATCTTCATCATGGCCGACTGACGTCTCATCAGCTTCTCGAGCGCCTTCTCGTCTCCTTCCTTCTTGGCCTTACGCACCGCACTCGTCCAGGCCATGTACTCTCGTCTTGAGCTGGCAATCATCTTGTAGTTCACAAGGAACCTGTTAGCGGCCATCGTGATGAGCGAGAGAACTATCGCCGCACCCAGAACTAGGAGGGTCGCAGCGGGGGGATGACTATATTGACGAAGAGGCTCCGCTAGGGCATTGAGAATATCGTCGATAAAGCTCATTGCAGGGTCCGCTTCCGGATCAGTGCCAAAAGGTCTTCTGCCGCTCGTCTCTGATGCCCATCAGGATTCAGGACTATCTGGATGGGCGCGCCTGCCAAGACGGCGTTGGCGCTCGCCATGTATCTCGACCATTCAAGGTCTGAACGAGCCTCGTCTACCGTCTTGCTGTCTCTCTCGCGCGTTCGGTCCGCATTCCTCCTCCTAGCAATATCCTCGGGGTCCGCTTCGATCAGAATGATGAGGCCAGGATCAAGCTCTTCCAGAACTCTTCGCGGCGTTCCGGGCCATATTCCATCCTTGGTCCTGACGAACATGTGAGTATCAACCACGAGGGCTGATTTGCCTCCTGTCTTTCCGATCTCGCGCGCAGCTTGTTCTTGGACCTTAGCCTGGAGTTCAAGGTCTTGGCGGCGCATATGGTCACGATGTACGGTCTTTCCGCGTTTCTTGAAGAGCTCGTTCATAACGTTTCCAAAGTTGACGATCTTTAGTGGAATGTTCTTTTCACGGGCGACGTTTTCCAGTTCTTGGAGAACAGTGGTCTTGCCGACCCCTGGTATACCAGCTACTATGATGGTGCGTGACAATTTCCTAGCTCACTGTCCGAGGAATCCCTTGACTCCTGGGTATATCTCGGTAATCCTCTCTTTCACTAGTATCTCGTAGTATTGTTCGATGATGCCTACCGTCAATAGAATTCCTGTACCGGTACCGAAAGCGCCGAGGAAGTCTGCCCCGGCTGCGATTGTGCCTATAACGATTCCTCCGATAACGGTTACGGTTGGTATGTAACGGTCGAGGATCTGTCTTATGGTAGTGCCGGAGCGTCTGAATCCTTCTACTTGCATTCCGGAGTCGATCAGTTGTTTTGCTACTGTTTTAGAGTCCATGCCGCCTACCTCGACCCATGTGACGGCGAAGAAGACGCAGGCTAGGACGAAGATGCCCATGTACACTGCGGCTCTAATGGGATCCTCTAGGACGACAGTGATGGATCTGGGGGCGAAAGTGTAGTATGCGAGTCCTTTGCTGGGGACGAGTTGTTGGTTGGTCGAGCTGGTGGGTACGAAGCAGCCTGGGAATAGGCTGAGCCAGAAGTTTATCCCGGTGCTAGAACATGTGGGGTTGTATCTTTGGAAGAGTAGTTGTCCGATGAAGAAGATGTTTCCGAATAGGGCGGCTGCGAAGATGACGGGTATGTTGGATACGTAGAAGAACTTGATTGGGAAGCGTCCTCTGAAGCCTCGGTATCTGGCGTATGAGACTGGGACTTCGACACGCAACCCGTTGAGGTAGATTATGAGGATGAATACGCCTAGTGTTGTGAAGAGTCCGACCATGTCTGGTAGCCCGCTTCCTCCTCGGTAGAGTGCGCTCTGCCATGCAGAGAAGCTTCCCGGGTTGGATAGGACTGGTCCGATGGACTGGGCGAAGGCGAAGATCGCGCCGAGGTATTTTCCATCTGAAACAGGTGCTATTGGCCCGATGGTGCTCCATACTATGGAGAGGCAGACTCCTGCAGCTATGAACAGGCTGATTCCGCTGCCGAATCCCCACTTTTTCTGCAGCATCTCGTCCAGTAGGATGATCACTACTCCTGCGACCACTAGCTGTGTGAGGATTAGGAATTGAGATTGTAGGCTAGGCGTGATTAGCTGTCCGGCGCTGTTTGTGACGTTATATGCTCCTCCTATCAGGAAGGCTATTCCTTCGAAGATCGTCATGAATACGGATAGTACTTTGCTGGCGCCGGTGAACAGGGCTCGGTCTGCTGGGTTTGAGAAGTCGACATTGATCATCTTCGAGCCGGAGAGCACTTGGAGAATTAGGCCGGCTGTAACTATGGGCCCGATTCCGAGCTCGACTAGTGTCCCACGGTTCGACGCGAATATGACTCGTAGGGGGCCGAACTGGTCGTTGATGTTGCCGGTGTGTGTGATTCCGTAGATCGGGGTCTCAGCCATTATCAGATAAACGACGAGCGTGATCGCGGTCCAGATCAGTTTCTCGGTGAAGCCGACGTCTCTTGTTGGTGATCTTACTCCGGGTAGTATTCTGGTCAGGGGTTGGAATAGTTCTATGAACCTGACCGTTAGCGATCAGTCCTCTTTTTTCTTTGTTGGGAGGACGATTTCTCCGCCTGCCCTTCCTATCTTTTCCTGGGCGCGTTCGGAGGTCTTTGCAACAATTATTCTTAGCGGCTGGCTTATCCCGCCGTTTCCCAGCAGTTTCTGGTATCCTGCTTTTCCGAGGTCAACTTCGACAATGTTGCCAGCCTGTTTCGCGGAGCCCTCTTCTATCATCCGGTCTAGCTGGAGAACGAGGTCGCTTACGTTGATCGCGTTGGTTATCTTCTGCCTGACGGGGTGGAAGCCTCTGCTTCCCATCTGCAAGTCGTAGCGTATGACCGCGGACCATTTGTGGCGTTTCCAGCCTGCGTTACCGTGTCCGCCTAGCATTCCGGAGTCTCTGTGTTGGCCTGAGCGTCCCCATCCGTGGCATCTTGAGCCTCGGAGTTTTCGTGTTTTTCTCTTTGCTGTGGTCATGGCTGGGGTTCACGTGTATGGTCTTAGCTGCTAGAGCATGCTCTAGTCTGAGCGTTTGTGGGGACCGGTCGCGGCGGAATTAAACGTTTTTCCAGTACTCTTGATCGAGGCGCGGTTTTTGTGGATGCGGGAAAGCCAATTAGGGACTTGCATCTGCTCCGTTGCGTTGCGGGCAGGGACTTGGTATTGCGGGAGTTGCCAAGCCAGGTCAAAGAGACCCTTCGAGTATGGGTCTTGGAAGCGCAGGCCTGAGGCGCCTGTCCCGTAGGGGTTCGTGGGTTCGAATCCCACCTCCCGCACCAAAAACAAACGCTCCGAAGCTTTTCGTTCCTTCAGGCTTTTGTCTCTCCCACTCTGGCACACGGGGACTACGCAAAAGTTATACGAATTTATTTTCCGGATCCTCTTTCTGTCCGGGGGGAATCCGCGCTTGTTTTTTCGAGACGGGTTCGTTATCGGCTTATCCAGGATTTCTTGATCCCCGTGGAATCCCCGAGTGATAAGCGTGGAAATCTATGCTCTCAAAATCGCCTGCTTGGAATCGAGATCTGGGCTGGCTATCGGCTTATCTTAGCGGATAAGCCCGAAATTCGCGGACTTTATCCCTGCTCTTGGGTTTCTGATCTCTTGGCGGGCTCAGCGAAGGTCGGGTACATGTAGCCTGGTGGAGGTTTTTGTTCCGGTTTCTTTTCGAAGACTTGTTTCTTGATAACGAACATTTCATTCTCCATGGATTCAAGGCTCATACTCCTCAAAATTGCGTCCTTGTACCAGATCAACTGACCTGCAAGACGGGTCCACCTGATCCTCTCGCTTGCTGGAGCGCGCTTGGACTTTGCCATCCTGGAAGCCTCGTCAATCAGATCCCTTAACGCCGCGATCATATTATGCCTCTCGGACTGGCGCCACTTAGACATCAATGGATACGGATCTTTCTCGACATCATAGGGGGGATCCGACATTTCTCAAAAAGCCTAGGACTAAATCCTCTCAACAAGTATATTCACAAGAGAGCAGCACGAAGAACCGAGCAGGAAGAGACATCCGGCAGTGGAGAGAAATTGATTTGGCTCGCCCTGATTTTTAGGATGGCGCCGTGAGTAGCATTGGAGCTGGAACCTGTGGTTCCACGCTTTGCACAATAATTCTTGTTCATCCCACACAAGAATGCATTTTAGACTGAATGGGATTGGCCCAGCAGCGCGAGAGATGTAGAGGGAGCGCTTAGATTCACTTCAAGAGAGCGATGGCGGAAATGGCTTGAAAAAAAACCATGCCACCAAAATTCCGGCGCTGTTAGTAGTCTACAAGCGGCCCCCGAAGAACGAAAAATTTCCATCTCGCCATGCTCGCAGCGAGGGCCTGGGAGTTATGCTAACAATGGGGAGCAATCTCCGGATGATAGACCATCTCCAAAATAGACTAGGTATTCTCCGCGAAGAGGTTTGACGAATGCAATTTCCTCCAGTAGATGGCTACTAGAAGAGTCCAGAAGCTTCACGATGCCTTCATCCCGTACAACGGGGACGTCTCTGCGGCGAAGCTGGACGTCTAAAGGCCCCCTTGAGCATCAATTCTCGTCCATTAGAATGTCTGCTATGATTGTACGCGACTCAGCTATTGGCCGCCAAATACTCTTATCTGGGACGACTATCTCCCCGCCGTACACCTCGAGTAAGGGATCGTAAGCGTGAGTCTGGAAAAGTGAGTTCTGATGGCGTCGTGACAGATTCCTCTCTAGAAAAGAAGCCAGAGGAGAAAGAGAGTCTTCCAATCGCGACCAGGGCGATACGGCTTGATGGAGATATTGACCGTGCGTTGGAAGCGATTGCAAAGCAAGAAAATCAGAGTGTCAGTCTCATCATGAACAAAGCCCTTCTCAGGTACGTAGACTGGGAACACCCGGCCGGAAGATTTGGCCTGATACCAGTGTCGGCGAGCGTCATGAGGAAGCTGTTCGAGCTATTGACTCTTGACCAAGCTAGGAC
>VBAY01000043.1 GCA_005883085.1 Candidatus Bathyarchaeota archaeon | reverse complement strand
CTTGATTAGACATGGACCAAAGCTAACCTGGCGTTGGCTGCAAGGGCTTGAAGCACGCAGGCTGGATCCTCGACCTCTATCACAAGGCAGGCCAGACGGTCATATGGTTAAAGAAAACAGATGGTAGCTGTGTAAGACTCACTGATCCTTGGAAGCCCAAAATCCACATCGGCGGAAGTTATCGTGATCTCTTAGATCTTGCGTGTCGTCCCGGTCTTGAAAACGCGATTTTCGTAGAGATGTACGAAAAAGCTGGCGACCGTGAAAGATCAAGAGTTCTAGAAGTAGAAGTCGACGGAGACCAGGAAGCAGTAGTCCTAGCAAGGAAGCTCGAACAGTTCGGGCGCTATTCCAAGTTCCGCTTCTACGACATCGACATTCCCTCTCCACAGATGTATCTATATCGAAAAGGCCTCTTTCCCCTCGCATTCGTTGAAGCAGAAGAAACCAGTCGAGGAGTTAGCTGGACTCTCAAAGACTCTAGAGAGTCTATTGATTATCAATTACCGCCTCTCAGAGAGATCGAGCTTCAGATCAAAACGGAGAAGATAAGGAAAGTTCGGAGCTTCGAGGATAAACTAGCATCAGTCCACTTTACCCGCGACAAAAGGGAAATGCTCGTCATAGAGAGTAGCGATGAAGTAGACAAGATCCTAGGGTTAGTACAAGCTTTCAGGGCCGAGGACCCTGACGTGATCGTAACCCACGGTGGCGATTCTTTCATCTTTCCCTATCTTGCTCGGAGAGCTCAAGAGCTTGGAATTCTAGATCAGCTGATCCTTGGCCGCGACATCTCGCCTCTTCGAGTCTATGAGGTTCAAGGCCACAGCTACTTCTCCTACGGAAAAATACTGTATCGTGATACAGCTGCTCGGCTTTTGGGCCGTTTGCACGTCGACCAGAGAAACGCCTACGTGAGCGCCGACTGCGGCCTTGAAGGCCTATTCGAGGTCTCAAGGACCTGCATCATGCCGATCCAGAGAGCCAGTCGTGCGACCATCGGCACCAACATGACAAGCCTCCAGCTCTACCACGCGGTCAAGCGAGACGTCCTCATTCCATGGAACAAGAATCAGCCTGAAGAACTGAAGAACAGCAGAGAGCTGGTAATCGCCGACCGTGGCGGATTCATCTACGAGCCTGAGATCGGTATTCATGATCATGTTGGAGAGCTGGATTTTGCCAGTCTCTATCCGACACTCATGACCCGGATGAATCTTAGCGGTGAAACTGTCAACTGTACTTGTTGTCCGGACTCTGTCAACCGTGTTCCAGAGCTCGAATTCAACATCTGCGAGCGATCGGCAGGCATCGTTCCTCTCTCCCTGAAAATCCTACTCGACAAGCGAGCCCGGTACAAGGCTGCCAAGAAAACTGTCGTGGACGAGGAGTTGAAGACGCTTTATGATCGCCGGCAGGCTGCGCTCAAGTGGATCCTGGTCTGTTCATTCGGCTATCTCGGTTTCAAGAATGCTCGTTTTGGAAAGATAGATGCTCACATAGCGACCTGCGCGTTTAGCAGACAGTTTCTGGGACAGGCTGCAGCTCTGGCTGAGGCTCGTGGTTTCACGCTTGTCCATGGAATTGTCGATTCGTTCTGGCTGCACAAGCAGGAAGCGACGAGAAGCGAGTACGAGGATCTCTGCAGGGTCATCCGTGACAAGCTTAGTCTGCCGATATCTTTTGAGGGAGTCTACAGGTGGATTGTTTTTCTCAGTTCAAAGATGGACTCGAAGGTTGGAGTGCTAAACCGGTACTATGGTATTTTCGAGGATAGAACGCTCAAGGTTCGTGGAATAGATGTTCGAAGACATGATACTCCTGATATCGTTCGACAGTGTCAGACGAAGATGCTTGATATCCTCACCAAGGCTCGTGATTCAAACGAGTTCAGACTCCTCATTCCCCAAGCTCTCAAGGTCCTAGAAAAGTTCGTGGGAACGCTGCGAGATGGCAGCGTTCCCTTGGAGGATCTGGTGATTGTCAGGAACTTGAGCAAGAATCCGGACGAATACACTCACCAGGTCCCCCATACGATAGCTGCGAGACATCTTGTTGCACAGGGAGGTTCAGTGCACGCGGGACAGCAGGTCAGCTACATCCTAACCAGTGACCGGACCCGCACGGCTGTACCGCCTGAGGTTGTGGATGAAGACACTGTCTATGATGCGGAGCGGTACGTGGACCTTCTCTGTTCTTCAACAGCAAACCTCCTCTTACCCCTCGGGTACGACGCGAAATACCTTCGATCCATGTTCAAGAGAACCGAGATGAAACGCCCCGCAGCCCCTCAGGAGCTTTGCATAACACCGCTCTTATTCCAGGGGAAGACCACTTTCGGTAGGCCTGTTTGAACTCACCTCTCTTGCGTCGCGAGGTGCGCTATGCAAGACCCCCCTCCCCTCTAGATGATTTCTTGTCTGGCAGCTATTTTGGGCGGGATAGGCTGATCGGGGCAGAATCTGGGCGTGGAAGGGCAGTTGAGTATAGGGTTTTAACGGGTCATCCCCGAACGAATAGTGGGAAATCTAGAAACCCATTCCCCTTTCCAAGATCCGGGCTGATAATGGGCGATTTGACGAAATGAATTATTCCTTCAATCACTCTCGCGTCGCGAGATGCTCTGCCTTATCCCCACCTCATTTTCTGGAGAAGAATTTTCTGTCTGGCGCTGATAACTGGCGAGCATCGCGGTTCAGGGCATGGTCCGGGCTTGGCTGACATGGCAAAAGGAGGGGAAATCTACGAACAATTCTAAGGCGAGTCGGAGCCCTGGTTCCCAGATTCGAGAACAGGGCGGATAATGGGCGATTTCCGAGAAGGTGGCTCTAGAGGTATCTTGTCAGTGTCTGGTTGTCTAGGGTCGCGATCTCCGTCTTACCTGTCGGGATGAATGGATGCCTCGTAACAGTCAGCTGTGTATGCGTTCCGTTGTCCTGTAGTATCGCAGAGACATGAGCTGTTCTAGCTAGAACATCATCCATCGCCTGTCTTCGTGACTGCAAGTTCGTGACCACAATGATCATGTTTCTTTGCTCGGCAAGAGTGGCCAAGGAACGAATATTTTTGGAGAAGAGATCGAACGCTTCCCTCTTCTCCTTGACATCCGGATCACAGTAGAGAGCGGTAATATCCGACACTATCGCCAGCCTAGCAGCACACTCGTCAATTGCCCCCGCGAGCCGTTCAGTGATGAAACCACTCAGCTGGTGATGGGTGAAGGCCCTGCTGAGATGAATCCGCAGCTTCGTCTTCTCCTGATCAAGCCCGAGGCTGAAAGCGTGCCGAGACACGGTATACACGTCGAAAACGTTTCCCCCGTCAACAAACACGACATCGCTATCCAGCCCTGGTGGAAGAGGATAGACTGCTCGGATGCACAGAAGATGACTAAGACCGTTGGACGCTTCGCCATGTAGAGTGACAAGCTGGCCGAAGCGGAGAACAAGGATCTGATCAAGCAGTTCAATCCCTGAAGGCAGATCCGACCGTACATCTCGGAGAAGTGTGCTTCCTCTACTCAGCCTAGCCTCGAACGACTCACTAGGTTCGATCAGCTGTTCGGGGGCTTTGCAGACCGGGTTCGTAAGAAACCGTCTTCCTAGTGGGAGAGTTGACGCTTGGACTTTGAGGGTTTTGTCAAGCTCGAAACCGCATCCCGGACAGATATTCGAGAAAGCAAGTTGTACTTTTCGGGGATTGATGAACAGTTTCGAAAGGACTAGAGTTTCATCGCATAGGTTGCAACTGTACAGAAATCCTTGAGCGCTTGACTGGTCCTGATCTAGCTGCCAAGTCTTCGGTTGAAGAGGCTCAATGATACTCCTAGTTTCCATGTCTTACTCATTATTGCAGTCCTATTCGTCACGTTTGTTGCGGGGAACAGCGTCTTCAACGCCCTTTTCTGTGATGCGGAAGTAGGTCTCGGATTCTGGCAGATAGGGTGAATCTATGACTTTGGCGACGCGTAGTCCCTGACTGGACTTTTTGAGCATGATACGATGAGTTGATGCGTGGGCCATGATGTTCCCGCCTGCAGGGCGCATAGGATCGCCAAAGAACGCCTGCGGATTAGCCTGCACCTGGTTGGTGACGACGACTGCGAGGTTGAGGGCTTGAGCGATGCGGAGGAGCTTATGGAGATGACTGTTCAAACGCTGCTGTCGTTCACTGAGGGACTCTCGGCCAATATATTCGCCGCGGAAGTGTGAGAGAATGGAATCGACAACAAGCAGTTTGATGTTTTCTTCTTTGCAGATCTTGAAAGCGTGATCAACGGTCAGTATCTGGTGGTCACTATTGTAAACACGACTATAGATGATGCCGTCGAGAATCTTGTCAGCATCCTGTCCGCTAGCCTGAGCCATTTGGAATACTCGTTGGGCCGCGAAGGTCCCCTCAGTATCGATGAAGAGGACTTTTCCCTCTAGTCCGCCCTCTGCCGCGGAAAGCTGAGTCTGAATACTCAGTTTCATAGAGATCTGCGACTTGCCTGCGCCGAATTCGCCGACGAACTCGGTGATAGCCTGAGTCTCAAGTCCACCACCCAACAGAGTGTTGAGGTTGCTCGATCCGAAGCTGAGGCGGAGCAGAGTCTTGCGTCGCTCCCATAGCTGTTTGGCAGTGACGAAGTCTGTCTGGATGGTTTCGCGAGCAGCTTTGCTGATCTTGTGGGCAACGCTGGTCTCGAGACCGGCTTTTTCGACAAGCTCGCGGATAGGAGCGATGGCGAGGGATGAGATAGAGTCGTAGCCTGCTTCTCGGAGCTTGTTGGCAGTGACTGGTCCGACGCCGTCTAGGTCTTGAATATCTAACACTTCAGCGGTCATTACACATCTATGTGGCTTGGGCCCAGAGTTCGCTTATCTCTCACAGTGAAGAGTGAAAGTATTCTTCCGACTTGGAAGGCTCTTAGTCTGTTGAACTAGCGCGTCCGTCTCAAGACCCTTTAGGAGCTGGAGGCGAATCCTTCCTATCCAGCTTGGACGACCACTGGCTCATCGTCTTCGACAACAACTCCCGGAAACGCTTCACCGCCGACGTAAGCCGCAAAAGCTCAGGAATATCCCGTGTAGTGTACGTGATTGATGCGGCTGCTACAGGTAGAGAAGCACCCATACCAGTCAAAGGCTGGTCCATCCGAACCCACCCATGACCCAGCTCCGACAGCAAAGGCAGAACACTCGTATCCGTTTCGCCAGTCAGCTTGTAGAGACTCGGCTCCCGAACATCCAACCGGGATAGCTTACTGGTAAACGAGGCCTCCTTCGAGAACTTGAGATCCGCCTGGAACGCACGAGCCAACTGCTCCGTCAACGCTCGCACCTCCAAGAAACAGTCAGGCAACATACCCAAGAGAAGGTTCACACGAAGGCTCTGCGATAAGGGATGAAGAACCCGAACGAGATAGTTTGGAACCGCATGGCGAGAAAAAGTCTCCGAAAGACGACCCAGCCCCATAACCCAGGCTAGATGAGACTTGAAATCCTCACGTAATCCCAAGACCTCACTCCAAGCCTTACTCCCATCCCCAGATTGACAGAAATCCAGGTTTCGAGTCAACGACATGCTCACCTGACGAAGGACGTCAACATCCACTGACGAGACTAGTGGGTCCTGAGCGGGCAAAGATATCCAGCCCTTGAGGGTCAGTCAGGGTGGGAAATAGGTGAAATGTTCCCTCCGCATGGCCATGGTCGTTCATGACTGCCATCTCAAACGAATAGAAGGATTCGGCTAGGAACTCTGTTAAGTTGCCCGCTAAC
>VBAY01000042.1 GCA_005883085.1 Candidatus Bathyarchaeota archaeon | reverse complement strand
TCGTCCAAACACCCACAGTCGCTCCAGTCGGAGCGGTCTGGCAATCTTGGTCGGCAGCCCCCTCCCTCGTCTCCGGCCCCCTCGTGTACGACACAACTAGCGCAAGCACCAGACGCGGCTGCGTAGACGCAGCAGGTACTAACCCCTGGACCGGGACGCAATTCCCAGGAAAGATTCTGCTGATTGACCGCGGCATCTGCGCAGTGAGCATGAAAGTGGCAAACGCAGGAGCGGCAGGAGCAATAGCAGCAATAGTGGCCAACAATGTGGCGCAAGGACCTTGCGACCTCCCGCCCACCTTCTCCTTCGGAGGTGGCACGCAGACCATCGCGGGCTACACGATAACACTTGCCGACGGAAGCACCCTTAAAGCCAGTGCGCTTGGAGAGACTGCGACGATAAATCCGGCTAACGCTATCAGCCTGGTCGGAAATATGGCCGCCTTCTCATCACGCGGTCCGAGCTACAGCTACAATTCCATCAAACCCGACATCGGAGCTGTAGGAACCGACATCATCAGTGCAGAAGCGGGCACAGCCACGGGCCGAACACCATTCGCTGGAACCTCCGCTTCAGCACCAGTAGTCACCGGTACAGCAGCACTACTAGTCGACGCCTTTCCTGCACGAACACCCAGCGAGATCAAACAGATGCTGATGAACACGGCTGACACGAACATCGGTCTAAACCCAGCAAAATGCCCGGGCGTAGGAGCCCCGATATCACGCATAGGAAGCGGTGAAGTCCGGGTCGACCGAGCGGTCAACACCAAGACCACTGCTTGGGACAACGCAGCACCCATAGCTGTCAGCCTGTCTTTCGGCTACCAGGCACTAACGAGTTCTGCCCAATTCGTAAAGACCGTGGCCGTCCACAACTACGGCACCACCACAAGAACCTATTCGATCACACCCACCTTCCGGTACCAAGCTGATGCTGCCAGCGGCGCGGTCACGATCAGCGCCCCATTAACTGTCAAAGTTACGCCGGGTGCAACCGCCACGTTCAAAGTGAAACTCGCTGTAGACGTAACAAAGCTACCCATATGGGACCTTAACGGCGGAAGCAGAGGCGGAGACGGCTTCCGCCTAGACGGCTTCGAATTCGACGGCTATATCAACATATCAGACAACACCGACAACGTCCACTTGGCATGGCAGATACTGCCCCATCGAGCAGCGGCGGTAACAACATCTGCAGACACACTCACCCTCATGGGGGGCACAGGTACCGTACAGCTAACCAACCCTAGCTCACTGAACGGTCGCGTGGAACTCTTCTCCTTGACAGGGTCCAGCGGCAAAATGCCGCAGAGCATGCTGCCCCAGCCCGGCGACAACTTTGCAGTCATCGACCTAAGATCGGTCGGAGTCCGACTAGTCACAGTAAGTGGGCTACCCGCAGTCCAGTTCGCAATCACCACATTCGGCATACGGTCCCACCCCAACTACCCAGCCGAATTCGACATCCTCATAGACACCAATCACGACGGGACAGATGACTTCGCTATATTCAACCTCGAAAACGGAGGCTTCGCCGCAACTGGCCAAAACGTAGTCGCAGCTGGCCCGCTCCCCAACGGACCATTCAAAGTCCGGTTCTTCACTGACGCAGACCTCGACTCCGGCAACGTCATCCTGACCGCACTGCTATCAGATATCGGCCTTACGCCAAGCACCCAGTTCAGATTCTCGGTCCTAGCGGTCGACAACTACTTCACAGGCGCGGTCACCGACGCCATAGTCGGAATGACCTACACGCTGAACACGCCACGCTATGTCGGCTCAGGCATCCCCACCACCGGGGTCCCTGCCAGCGGCAGCAGCACACTGACAATCAACAGTGTCGCAGGTGGAGCAGCAGCCTCACCGTCACAAAACGGACTACTGTTATGGTACCGTGACGCGCTTCCTGACCACGAGAAGGACTCGATCCTCGTCACCGGCGGCTAGCCGCGTCCAACTCGACACGCAACCCCCTTTCTTCTTACGAAAACTTACGAGAGTTCGTCCATAACTCTGGACTTTGGTCTGGAGGCGAATTCGTGGAGGTTCGGCTTGGGCTTCGTCAAAGCAATTGTACTATGCCATGTCTAGCCAAAAAGGATCCGCTGAATTTTTTTTGGTGGGCCCGCCCGGACTCACTGCAAATTTACAGTGGAACTGGCAGAGTCTATCGTTTCATCAGAATTGTCCAGGGCCTCATACTACGTTAACTTGCACGGTTAGGTTGAAGGTCCACAGTTGCCTGACCATCAAGGCATTCACAACTACTCGGAGAGGAGAGCTTGTGTCATATTGTCCCACACTTATTGTAAGAGTTATCTTCCCAGCTCCGCCGGAGGACAGAATCATACTCGTCGGGTTTGTGGACGCGCTACTGCCGTAGTCCCGGAGATAGGTAACCCCACAATTACAGTTGTACCACACGGTTGTTCCGAGACTAAAGTTGCCGGAGAGTCCATTCACACTTGAGACGTTGATCTCTGTTGTCCCCAATGAGCCCCGCATGATCGTAAGAGAGGACGGGCTGGAGGTCATAGTGAGATTCTCGACAATCACAGGAAAACTCTCTGTATGAGATATCGGACCGCTAGAGGCGATGACAGTGACTGTGAAGTTTCCAACTTCCCCGGTTTTGACATTCAGGATTAGGCTTCCAGCCTTGCCAAGTAGAATCTGATCCTTTGCCCCGAACGTTTGAGGATCCCAGAGCACGGTTCCCACGCCAGTAGATGACCAGGTGGTAACAGTGACTATGCCAGTGAAGTTCCTGGTTGCCTGGATCGTGATCAACGTTTGATTGCTGCCAAGCTCACCGGGGCGAAATGCCTGAATTGCCTGAACGTACATAGGGTGAAGGCCAGACATAGTGAAGTCAGGTTTTGGACTGAGAATGCTCGGCAGGAGTATTACTCCGGCGGTCGTCGAGGCTGTCGCGAGTATTCCTATCAACAACACCCACAATGGGACAGGCTTTCTCCATTTCACAGGGAATCGACTCTCTAACTCCATCAAGGCATCTCCTCCGATAAGGCTCTATCTGTTAATTGACTCACGTCAAATTTACAGTGGAACTGGGAGTAAATCGCAAGCCTAAGTCATCGCTATTTACCTTTCTTGACTCTTGCGAACATCATCCGGATATTGCCGGCTCCCATCTTTCTAGATATAAGACCTCCGGTTACCACTTGAAATATATGGTGGGCCCGCCCGGATTCGAACCGGGGACCGTCAGGTCTCCCGAACTCGGGGCTATGAGCCTGCCGCTCTCTCAGTTCTTCGACCTGAAGAAAACCTAGCTGAGCTACGGGCCCTCCAAGAAAGCCGCTCGCACACCACGAATTCTTAATCTTTTAGAAAGTCTACCCGATAGTTGATGAAGACTGAGGTCCAATGCGACCGCATGCGATCTCTGGATAGGATCATGTACACGCTTCTGATACTCGTCGGGATTCCTTGTTTCGTTCGGATTGGTTGTGCGCTCTAGCGGGCTTCGGGAGACTCGAAAGAACTCTCGTTACCGTCCGGCGGCGGTGTGGTTCTGGCTTGTTTCTGTCGGAGTGTTGATAACTCTGGACGGAGTTATCCTCTAATTATATCCCTGCTTATCTTTTAATAAACGGGTCTTGTCGGGTTGTCGGTTGCCGCCGGCTATAGACGCGGGCCGCCGTTCCCTCAGAGGTTTGGGGGCGCGAGCTCAGTGGTAGAGCAGCGGACTCGGCTCGTAGCTGAGGCTGAAGCTGTTAAGGTGGAAGGTCCACTGTAGCAACCCGTTGGTCACAGGTTCGAACCCTGTCGGCGGCGCCACAACTCGAAGAAATCCTCAGGGTATTTTTTCTCAGGCAGTTGAATCGAGGTGCCTTCTGGTTCTCTTCCAATGCAGGCCGAGGGCAGTGGTCGCGACGGCAACGCCCAGACTCGTTATCATCTCATAGAAGAAGGTTCGATCGAGTCCGAGAATTGTCCGGTTCTCCAGAATGGTTATCGTCGACGCGGAGGTGGCATTGATTCCGGTGCTGTCGGTTACCGTCAGCTGCACCGTGTAGGAGCCCGGCTTGGAGTATGAGTGAACGATAGTTGCCTCAAAACTTGGCGGGGAATCATCGCCGAAATTCCATGTCCAGCTCACATAGGGTGGAGTCCCGCCTGTGGCGCTTCCAGAGAATGCTACTTTCTGCCCTAAAGCAGGTTTGATAGGGGAGAATGCGAAATTGACCGTGATCGACGGGTTTACCGTCAACGGCTCGCAAGGGCTATCGGCGCCATTGTTGTTCGCGTCACCGCTGTAGACAGCACTCCAACTGAACGAACCAGCAGTGTTGAATGATTGAGACGCAGAGTTTGGAACAATACCGTTGGTGACTGTAACAGGGCCGCCGACGATAGTCCCTGTACCCGCGCAGGTCGGACCCGTGAAGAGGCTGTAGGTCACGGTCCCTGTGTAGACACCACTACCTTCTGAGATGATGGCGGTATCGTGGACAGCGGTCCCAGCCATTATTGATGCTACAGGGTTGTTGGCTGAGTCTTCAATGGTGGTAGCGAGCGACGCGGATAAGCGCCAAGCCGTGAACGGATGAAGTTCCCAGCCACTGTAATTGTGGCCTGGCGTGGTTACCTCGGTGGGGTCCCAGTAGATGAAACCTTGAACGTCTATGCTCGTGGAGCCTCCTGAACTCCCGCTTGCCACGTTCTGGGAAAGGGTGCTATTGTTGCAGTATGAGCTTGCAGGTCCACACCAGCCTTTCGCCTGCCAGTCCATGTCGATCTCAAAATGGATCCGGTGGCCGCAAGCAGTGTGGATCACGCCACCGCAATCTCCGTGGATGCCGAATGTCTGCATGTTACCACTTGAATCGCAGAGTCGAGTGGTAAAGTTGCCGCCGCCGTTGATTCCGTTGAAAACCGACGCGCAATCCTCCAAAGTATAGTCCCAGACCACAGGATAGACGCCGCGGATCTCGACGACAACGACGCTATTGTCGTTTGCGTCAAAAACCACTGTCTCACCAATATTTTGTTCCCCTGCATCCCAACTGCCATTGGTAGTATTGTAGTAAGCAGTCGTTGACCCATCGATATACTTGAGCCTGGGCTCGGTCTTCAACGGTTTCCCAACCAGTGATCCTGAAACCAAGCTGCTAGGCGAAGTAGATAGGCTGCGGTCCGCGCTGCCTGAAGTCACAGTCGAGTAGAACTGGTCGTTTTTTCCCGCTGTCACGTCGGCGACTCCGTTGTTGTTTATGTCGTATACGACGGGGTCGCCTGGCTGGAAAGAGCCAGTACCGTTCTGGTCGAAATATTTCAGATTGTAGGTGGCATACTGGCTCCCTGCTAGCAGTCCTCCATTGAAAGAGTTCAGGTTGGTTCCCATCATATTCTCGAAAGTAGTGACTACCGGGACACAGTTTACATTGGGATTCCATGAGACTCCGGTTGGCGCCGGCGGTGTCTCCGCGATACCTTGCTTAGTATAGGCGAGTGAGATGACACCGACGAGTAAGAGGGCGAGCAAGCACCATCGTGTCCGGGTAACTCTTGCCACTCACTATCCCCTCTATGAGAGTTGCTCAGGGGATTGGGTGTGGGAGACCGAGTCATCGGCTAGCCTAATGACGAGACTGGTCAGGAGCGCCAAGCAGATTGATAGGCCAACGGCAACATGTCTCAAATTCTGCTTCATGCGACTCGTCCGAGGAGCCATGCATAAACGTTCTTGAAGGTCTCAACTACCAAAATATTTCCGAACACTTTCTAAAAACGAGAGAGCTTCCTCCCGAGATACTGCTTGGAAGATTCCATAATCCTTGCCGCGATCGGAACCTAGGGACAGTCTATCGATGCAAATATATATCAAAAGATAGAACTCGGACCATTCCTTCATCAACACTTATAATTCGCCGACAGACATCGAAAACAAGAAGCTCCCTTGACCAATGGAACAAAGCACACCAGTAGAGAGTCTGAACGCCTGTCGCAGGCCTGGCGATCAGAACGCTGGAACGGAATCCGCCGACCATACTCGGCCGAGGACGTCTGTAAGCTTCGTGGGACAGTTCATCCAGAGTTTACCCTGGCCCGACTGGGCGCGGAAAAATTTGAGCGTCTCCTGAGGGACGAAGCGTACATTCCTACGCTCGGTGCACTCACCGGAGCCCAGGCTCTCCAGATGGTACAAGCCGGTCTCAAGGCAATCTACATGAGCGGTTGGCAGGTCGCAGCCGACGCTAACCTCTCAGGCCAGACCTATCCTGACCAGAGCCTGTATCCGGCCAACAGCGTCCCGCATCTCGTAAAGAGGATCAACCAGGCTTTCCAGCGGGCCGACCAGATACAGTTCATGAACGGCCAGGGAAAAATCGACTGGTTCGTTCCGATAATTGCTGACGCTGAAGCAGGATTCGGAGGCCCTCTCAACGCGTTCGAATTGATGAAGGCGATGATAGAAGCTGGAGCCGCAGGAGTACACTTCGAAGACCAACTAGCTTCAGAGAAAAAATGCGGCCACCTAGGAGGAAAAGTGCTCGTCCCAACTCGTCAGTTCATCAAAACCCTAATCGCTGCTCGGCTTGCATCCGACGTGATGGGAGTTCCAACGTATCTCATTGCGCGGACAGATGCCATGGGGGCGAAACTCTTGTCAAACGATGGGGACCCGAGGGACTTGCCCTACATCACAGGCGAGAGAACAACGGAGGGCTTCTACAGAATCAAATCTGGCCTCGAAGCGGCCATTGCACGAGCGATAAGCTACGGCCCCTACGCTGACATTTTGTGGTGCGAGACACCCACACCGGACCTTGATGAGGCTAGAAGGTTTGCAGAAGCGGTCCACCGAGTATACCCTGGGAAGCTATTAGCGTATAATTGCTCGCCATCATTCAACTGGGAGAAAAACCTAGACTCCGAGATCATACAACTGTTCCAGAAGGAACTGGCGACGATGGGCTACAAGTTCCAGTTCGTCACTTTGGCAGGCTTCCACAGCCTCTCGGTATCGATGTTCGAATTGGCCAAACAATACGCAGTTGAGGGAATGGCGGCCTACGTTCGTGTCCAGAGGAAAGAATTCGAGGCCGAACCCGCAGGCTATGCAGCTGTGAAACACCAGGCGTTTGTGGGAACAGAATACTTCGACGAAGTCGCGAATGTAATATCAAGTGGAACGTCTTCAACCACCGCGATGGGCGAATCCACTGAAACTGTACAGTTCAAGCAACAAGAAACACTAGCAGCACCCTCAGGTTCAAAGACCAAGCCTGAGCGTGACCGGGACCTATAGGTTTGCACTTATCCGAGGAAGCCGACAAGCGAACCGAACTAGTGCTCGAACCACGAACCGTCAGAGTCACAGATCCCAGCGTCCGTGGTTTCGAAGAGATACTGACACCCGACGCGCTGGCTTTTGTCGGAGATCTTGTCAGGGAGTTTTCTCCACGCCTCGACTTGTTACTGCAGAAGCGAATATTTGTCCATCAAAGCCTCCGAAACGGGGCACTTCCCGATTTTCTGGACGAGACCCGTAGTATTCGGGTGTCCGAGTGGAAGGTCGGACGTATCCCGGCTGATCTTAGACAGAGACGGGTTGAGATCACGGGTCCGGTTGACCGGAAGATGGTGATAAACGCGCTCAACTCGGGTGCGGACGTTTACATGGCCGATTTCGAAGACTCGCACTCTCCAACTTGGGAGGGAACTGTTCAGGGCCAGGTTAACCTTCTAGATGCGGTCGATGGGACCATCACGTATGTTGGTCCCGATGGTCGAGAATACAAGTTAGGAAACAAGCTTGCAACTCTCATGGTGCGGCCTCGAGGCTTGCACCTCGTTGAGAAACATGTTCTAGCCGAGTCACAACCTGTTCCGGCTTCTCTCTTCGATTACGGCCTATTCCTCTACCACAACTCCAGGAACTTGATCGACAAAGGCACAGGACCATACTTCTACATCCCCAAACTCGAGAGT
>VBAY01000041.1 GCA_005883085.1 Candidatus Bathyarchaeota archaeon | reverse complement strand
CAAGGGAAACCTTCCACGCTTGGACAATTGGGACCCGAGAGTCTGGGTCGGCCAAGAAGTTCACAGTTACAAGATAACAGAGCACCTAGCCACGGGGCTCACCGGCTACGTCTTCCGCGCTAGTTTTGGGCAGGCGGGTACTGAAATGGCGATAAAGATTCCGATCCTCAGAACCGGGGCGGGCGCAGCCGCTCTCGAAGAGACCATGTCGGAGGCGACGCGGCTCTTGGAGTTGTCCGAGCAGTCGAAGTATGTTGTCCAGCTCAGAGGAATCTTGGTGGATCGACTAAACATTCAGGAGATCGTGAAAGGCGATACGCAATTGTATCTGCGCAGTCCGCCTGCGATAGTAATGGAGTTGATGAAGGGCGGGGCCGCCAAAGGGCTTCTTGAAGATCCGTCCTACGACTCGCTGTACTATTCTGAGAAATGGGGGGGAATAGTCATGCTAATCGGTTACATGATCGCGAGCGGGCTAGAGACAATTCACAACGCGGGTTTCGTGCATCTTGACGTCAAACCGCAGAACATTCTGTTCAACCTCAAACCCCCGTCCACTGGACAGGAGATGAGGAACCAGATGAAGTCTGGTACCCTTGTGCCGAAGCTAGCTGACCTCGGTTCCGCCGTCCGTATCGGAGGCAAAGTTGGCCAGTTCACATCGGAATACGCTCCCGGGGAACAAGTCTTGGGAGATAGGACTGCATCTTCCATGGACATCTACGCTCTCGGGGCAACGCTCTACAATATGCTGACAAAGACACCCGTTAATTCCAAGAAGCTCATCGAGCTGATGAACACCATGACAAGTAACCCCGGATCTGGGAGAACAGCGAGCGATCTGAAGTCGACTTGGAACTCGTTCAATCCCGATTTTGATAGGATTGCCAAGCTCGCACCGTCGGTCCCTGTCCTCAAGAAAATGTTGGACAAAGACCCCCACAGAAGACCGACTGCCGGGACCGCAGCGACCTTACTCCAAGACCTTGGAGACAAGGTGCTATCCTAGATAATGGACTGGGAATCTCTTATGTCAGTCAGGAACGCGCAGCCCTACCCGGTGGGCCGCGAAACATTGTACTCGAGCTTCTGTGCTCCCTCGACTTTAAGCTGGCAGTATTTGTAGAGCGCATCATAGGTCGGGAACTGAAGTCGCATATTGTCGAGGTCATCCTTTGCAAGGTTTCGGAAACCGTGCGCTACAGCTTCGAGACCAGCTGATTCAGCTGGAGCGTCGGGAATCTTCGCATCTGCTCCTCTGACTATCTTCGCCAGCTCCAATAACGCCGGATCCTTGAGTTTGTATTTCTTGATGATAGCGTCGAAGCTGACGTATTCCTTCCCGTCCTCTTTGTAGTGCGTCAATTCTATCCCTTTGGCATCGTAAGGTATCGCCCCAGTTTCCTTGACTACCTGTGGTATTTTTTCTGGGGGGACGAAGAGGAATTCCGGATTCTTATCGACGAACTTCTTGATCAGCCAGGGACAGGCTATTCTGTCAACTTTTGCTCTTTCTCGGGTTACCCATTTCATTCATTTAACACCCATAGATGTTCTACATAGATAGAAAATCTACACATATGAGGTTAACTCACTAATTGTGGCAAGCGAGAGATGGACTGTTGTCGAGACTCATGCCCAATGGATGCTGAGAAAGTGTTTCCTGAATCCCAAACCCCTGCACGGATTTCTCCTACTGAACCAGTCAGCTAGAGGGTTCTTTACGCCGAGGAGAACCACAAGTTTGAGATTCACGTGGAGCTTGAATGGTCACCTGCGCAGAAACAAGCTCGTTAGAGAAGGACATCTAAATTCTGGGAACTAGATTAGCAAGCAAGGCGCGACTGATTGCCTTTCGACTGGATGAATAAAGACGGAAAAATTGTCCTCATCGAGAAAACGGTCCGCACAGTCCCTTACGGTTTCTTAGGAGTCCTGTTTTCAGTTTACTTGAGCAAGGAGTTAGGTCTCGGTGCCTTTCTCATTGGCGTGGTCTTGGCCTTGACGGTTGCTTCGAGTGCGATCTACACTCTCGTCGCAAGCGTATTCGCTGACCGTCTTGGCCGCAAGCGGACATTGATCTTCTTCGCCCTCACTGACGCAACGGCTGGCGCTCTTCTCTTCTCCTCTGATTCATTGTGGGCTCCAGTAGCTGCCGGGATCGTTGGCAATATGACTGTAGGGGCGGGAGAGGTCGGCCCTTTTCTGACCTTGGAACAGGCGATTCTTCCAGGCGCGTCTGATAGCAAACGGAGAACGTTGGGGTTTAGCATCTACAATCTGGTTGGGTACGTTTCATCTTCAGCCGGAGCCCTTCTGGCCGGCCTCCCTCAATACATCGGTCCCGGCATAGGAGGATATCGGCCACTATTCCTAGCGTATCTCGCGTCAGGCTTGTTGGGAGCATACCTCTACTCTAGGCTATCGATAAGGGTCGAAAAGGAAAGGACCGCCTCCGCGAGTAGCAATGTCCTATCTGACGCCTCTAAACCAGTAGTTAGGAAACTCTCAGCATTGTTCGCCTTGGACTCGTTCGGTGGAGGTTTTGTGGGCATCAGCATACTCTCGTACTATTTCTACACGAGATATTCTCTGTCGCTTGACTCGTTAGGATTGCTGTTTGCAGGGACGCAGATCATAACAGCAATCTCGTTCTTGGTTGCCGAACGGATCGCGCGCCAGATCGGCTTGATCAAGACCATGGTATATACTCACATCCCGTCAAATCTCCTCTTGGCGATGATACCATTCGTGTCTTCAGTCCCAATCGCTGTGGGTCTGCTTCTCTCCCGGCAGTCTCTCTCCCAAATGGATGTTCCTACTCGACAATCATACGTGATGAGTGTAGTACCAGAGGCCGACCGTACCCCTGCTGCCGGGTTCACTAATGTATCCCGGAGTATTGCCCAAACTCCTAGCCCCTCTCTGGCGGGGTACACGATTGCGGCGCTGTGGCTAGGATCTCCTTTCGTTATTGCAGGGGGACTAAAGGTCGCCTACGACCTCTCCCTCTACAAGATCTTCCACAGGCTGAAACCGCCCCAAGAGAGCAAGGCCACAGGTGAATCCTAAGCCTCCTCACGTCGCTGAAATGCTCTGATGTCAGATCTTTCTACTTAATGATTGGAGTAATTGGGGATTCTATTTTCGATTCTCACAGATTCTGTCTCAGCTTTTTCCTAGCTTAACCATGGACTCAAGCGTCGTGGACACGTGCTTATTTTTGGCTGTCTTGGGAACCAGGAACACTATTCCTCTTCCTGGGTGAACTCTGATTTTTACGGGTCGGTTGTCGAATTTTCGTCCCCTCATCTTCTTCACTGTGAGTTGTGTGAACATCTGTCCTTCCGCAGTGGTCGTGTCAAGTGTTATGATCGAGTCCACCGCCGCCTCTAGCTCCGCTAGACCAGATTTCGAGTCAGTCTTGGTCACGGCAATGAAGAACTTACCTTTCATTTTCTTAATCCGAGCAGATGTATCCAGCACCATGTTTGCCAGGCCGTTGAGCCTCGCCCTTTCAACAAGCTGGTACGCGGAGTCAACTAGGACCACTGGTTTCTCATTGCTCAGCTGGAAAAGCGCTGTGGATATTGTGAGGTCTAGGGCTGTCGTGTCATAGAAGTTCTCCAGAACCCCGAGGCCGCGCTCTTCCCCGAGAGTCTTTGTCAGCTCGCAGCCTATTAGTTGGAATTGCTGTTTTTGTTCATATTCAAATGTGTCCCAGTGGAAAGCTTTCATTTGCTGTCTAGTGCTCTCAGGCTTGTCGTAGGTCAAGTATGCGACCGGATTTCCGGATTGAAGGGACTTGTAGGCTAGCTCTTCGCAAATTGTCGTTTTGCCAGCTCCCGTGTCGCCCTCGATCAGAACAACGTCGCCGTCGTGGAAGCCTCCCGAGGTTAGGCTGTTCAGATACTCGAGTGGTTCCTCTTTGTAGGGGTGCTTCCTCCTGTAGAACTCCCCGTATCCTAAGAGGCCGCCGACAGCTGCGCCCAAGAGTATCCAGTCCAGAGATTGGGTGACCCAGGATGACGGGGCGGGGCTGAACTGAATCTTGCTACTCGCATTCTGGGATAGGTCGACAGTACTTCGGACTGTCTGCGATTGATCGCTGACCACGATCACGTACTGTCCCTTGGGGAGATCGCGAAAAACCAGAATACCGTTGCTTCCGGTAGTGTTCTGGATGATCGTCTCGCCTGCGAGCGTTAGCGAAACTGTCACGCCAGCAGTTGCAGTGCCGTCCTGGCCTACTACTAGCACGGTAAGGTCGTAGATCTGGAGGCTTACCCGAGATAATCCGTTCATCGGATTGAACGTGTTGGGAGAAGGTGCTACACTGACACCCATCCAGGTGACAGTGGATATGGAGTACGTTCCTCCTGGCAATAGATAGGCTCCCGTTGGAACGAGGCTCGTGGAGGTGCCGTTTGGGTACGAGAGCTGGATACTCGATGGGGGATAAGGTAGAGGGTTGCCGTTTCCATCTTGGAACACCTTGCTGAAGTCTACCTGGTAGATTGAGAGATGGAGAGTGATGGTTAGAGAGGACCTTGGGAAGAAGGATGTCTGATTCACAAGGGACCCTTGCCAGAAAGTCTTGATGGTGTAGGTTGCAGTGTCTGGTAACGGGATATTCTGAGGTGAGACTGATCCGGAAGAGTCAGATGCTCCGTTGTAGATCGCCGCTGACCCCACGAATATTGTTACAGAAGCACCTGACACAGGGACTGGGTTTGGGCCGAGGCTTAGAGCTTGAAGGTTCAGGAACCAGGATGCAAATACGACGTAGGAAAGTTGCGTTGTCATGTACAGTCCTCCATCGTCAGTGGCTCCCAAGCTTGAACCATATCCTCCGCTCGGATCGTTGGAGGGGTAGGTCCAGTTGAGGGACCAGGTTCCAGCGTAGTCCAAGTCGGTTCCCTGGACGGAGATTAGGGGAGTGTTAGTCAGAAGAAATGACCCGGTCGGGGATGTGAGATTTGCACGTATTGACGCGAGGTCGTACAGACCAAGGGCATCAAAGATTGACGCTCTGAGTGTAACCTGACGACTGATCGCGGTCCAGTTTCTGCTGAAGGAGCCGGTCTGGACCCCTGTCTCGTTGAAGCTCGAGTAGGACGTGATTCCAACGCGTTGCTGGAAATTAATTGAGACCTCGCTGGAATTTGACGGTGCGTCATAATAGAGACTGATTGTCCGGCTGGTGCTACCAGGGATGTTGACAGTTATTGCGAAGTCGAGTATCGCGCCTGATTCGATTTGATACGTGTTGCTGGTAATGGCGATAGTGTACCCCGTGAGGGTCGATGATATGGGCGCGCTGGAGAGGCTGCCAACAGCCAACGAGATTACCGAGCCTGAAGACGTGATCTTGTTTAGGTTGCCCGTGATCACCGTACCCGTCCCGGTGCCTGAAGAAGAGGAAAAGTACAGAACAAAAGTTAGGGGTGCTGTCAGGGTGGTGTTCCCAGCTAACGCGGGCTGCGAGTAAAAGTGCCAGATTCCAGGGGTGCTGCTCGAAACTGTTCTCTGCTCGTTTTGGTTGGTGGCGGACCAGGACTTGGTTGTGTTGGCCCATAAGTTTGTGGTTATCGTGTTTAGGGTCTTTGTGATTTGCTTGTGGAAGAAGAAGGTTGCCGGTTGCTGGGTCGAAGGTGCGGC
>VBAY01000040.1 GCA_005883085.1 Candidatus Bathyarchaeota archaeon | reverse complement strand
CCCTCAGGACAAGTGGCGAGAGCTGGTTGTCCATGGAAGAATCGTCGGCTGGCTCTTAGACGAGCGCAGTTGATAGGTAGGACAGCTTACTCTAGTAACGGAGAGATCCCCTCCTTGGTATTAGACTGCTAATACCGTAGACCCGTCCTTTCCGTAAGCACCTCGAGACGTCTCCCTTGAGTACGTGGTATCCACAAGTCACGGAAAGAAAGGGGCGCGTAGTCCAGATAATCAGTTATCTCAAGGCACATCCACTCCTCTGCCTGCTCATCCTGTCCCCAGGGATTCCAGAGTACCTTTCAGGCTCAAGCAACATGTCTATTCTGGTTCTAAACCCTCCAGTCTTCTTCCTCCTTCTCGCTGCGAACCTCGCACTCTATGGTCCAGGCGTCATTTTGATCCGCGAGGCTAAGATTCGTTGGAACAAAGGCTGGGCATCAGTCTTCCTCATGGGCGCGGCGTACGGGATTGTAGAAGAAGGGCTCGCGCTGCGAACGTTGTTCAATCCTGCATCCTCAGTGGTGGGAAATCTAGGGGTTTACGGACACTGGCTTGGAGTCAATTGGGTCTGGACTGTTGGGCTGGTGATCTTCCATTCAGTTTTCAGCATTGGCCTGCCCACCTTCATCTTTGGATTGGCTTTTCCAGATCTGAAGTCAAAAAGCCTTGTTTCGACTAAGGGTATACAAATCAGCATACTAGCCTTAGCTATCGATTGCGTCCTCCTTTCTACACTCGTGAACTATTGGCCTGCGGAGATCGGGGGTCTACTGCTTCTTTCGAGTATCGTGGTAGCATTGCTCGTAGTTGCGGCGAAAAAATTGCCTGCTGACTTTCTGAAGTCTGTTAGAGCAGAGCCGAGGTGGAGGCCCCGAGCATTCTTCCTACTCGGAGCATCATTCTTTCCGATCTGGCTGCTTGCTGGAGGCTTCGCGGCAGGTGCTAATCTCTTCCCGCCTATCATCATAGTTTTCGATATCATTGTCTCACTGTGGATCCTTCGGCTCGTCTTCAGGTCAATGGGAACACGGCTCAACCAAACCCATAAAGTCGCGTTCGCCTTCGGACTAATCTCTCCAATAATCATCTTCGGCATCGCGGCAAGCGCCTCTTTCCCCCTCGTCATAATGAACGACATACTCGTCGTTTTCTTCTCCAATAAGATGTGGAAAAAATGGAAAGCGTGGACCTTCTCCCAGCATTATTCACTCATGCAAAATCTGCCAAAGTTCGGCAGTGATAGAAGCTCCATGCCCTAGGCTGAACAGACAGGCATCAGAATGCCACTAGATTCCTTCAAGACACAGCGATGCTCTCGCTAGAGTCTTTGAAGACCTCTTAACAGAAGAGAGGAACGGTTAAACCTGGCCACTCACCAGACTTTTGGTAGGGCATATGGTCCAAGAGATTGACATGGGTGGTTGCCTGACGAACCTGTATATGCCTCAGATGGGTCGAGCGGGAGAAGTTGGAAGGAAAATGAGCGCCAAGAGTATGAAGACAGCTCTCAAGGGAACAAGCATCGAAGAGAAGGATGCGAAAGAGATCATCTCGGGAGTTCAGGCAATGTACGACAAGATTCCAGGATTCATCCGACCTATGCTGCCGAGTCTGCCCGACATTCTCAAACGGATTCCTTCGAGCGCTGGAAAGTATAGTCTCAACGAGATCATCCAGCTTCTCGACTGGGCCTATGATAATGGACAATTGAAGAGATAGGAAAAGAGTCCGGATATGGCCCACCCCTCCAAAGACATCACCGGAACTTCGGGCACACAACTCTCAGGAAAGAAGATCGCCCTCCTGGTGTCAAGTAGTGTTGCTTCGTTCAAAGTTCCCGAGATCGCGCGTGAGCTGATGAGGCATGGGGCGGACGTGTATGCGGTGATCTCTCCATCGACAGAGAAGATGATCGGATCCGATCTTCTAGGGTGGGCTACAGGAAATCCCGTTGTTCGAGAGCTTACCGGCAAACTGGAGCACATCGCCCTTGCTGGAAAGAGTTCTGGGCATGTGGATCTAGTTCTCATCGCTCCTGCGACAGCCAACACGATCGGGAAACTCGCATCGGGAATTGACGATACGCCAGTTACGACGGTGGCCGCGACTGCTATTGGTTCCAAGTTGCCTGTTCTCATTGCACCGGCAATGCACGAACCACTCTATGATCATCCAATAGCCCAGGAGAACATTGCGCGTCTCAAGAGGATGGGCGTGGAGTTTGTGGAACCGGAGATCGTGGAGGGAAAGGCCAAGATCGCATCAACGGCCAAGATTGTCCAGGCGGTTATCACACGCCTCTCATCGCAGCTCTCTTCTCAGAGGAGAGACCTTGAGGGACATAGAGTACTGGTCACCGCGGGTCCCACGGTCGAGCACATTGATCCAGTCAGGGTGATCACGAACCGATCCTCAGGTAAGATGGGCATAGCAATTGCGGAGGAAGCGTGGTCAAGGGGCGCTGAGACAACATTGATTCTGGGACCCGGTTCAGTCACGCCTCCGCCTAGTGTGAAGACGGTCAGGGTTGAGACAACAGAGGAGATGCTTGACGCCACTCTTCGCGAATTGAAAAAGGGTAAACACGATCTGGTCTTCGCCGCAGCGGCCCCCAGCGACTATCGACCCTCGAAACCTGCTGGTCATAAGATAAGCACGAGGAAGGAGAAGACTGTGGAGCTGGAGCTAGAGGCAACCCCGAAAATAATACGGGAGATTCGCCATGCGAGCCCGAACTCGTTTCTCGTGGCTTTCAAGACGGAGCACGGTGTCTCGAACGAGCAGCTTGTGACAGAGGCATTTGAGATTCTCAGCGAGAAAACCGCGGATCTCGTCGCGGCCAACGATGTTTCGCTGGAGGGGGTCGGGTTTCAGACTGAAACCAATGAGCTGTTTGTTGTTGACGAACGAAAGAAGGTTATCCATATTCCATTGGCGCCCAAGCGAGAGGTCGCGCGCCAACTATTGGACATTGCAGTCAAGAGACTGAAAGTCTAAGGCTAGAGGATCGTCTAACGTCAAAGAAGATAGTTCGAGCGGCAGCAGTACAGACCAGACCCGTAGTATCATCGGTTAAAGAGACGGTCTTTCGAGCGGTCAAACAAGCCAAGCTGGCTGCTGAGAAGGAAGCGGACATTATCTGCCTTCCTGAGCATTGGTTGCCTGAGAAGACAATTCCGTCACTGATGAGCCCGCTTCCCGGACTGCAATCTATCGCTGAGGAATATGGTGTCGTGGTTGTCGGCGGAGCTTTCTACGAAAAAGTCAAGGGACGAATTTTTCTCAACAGCCCCGTAATCGGAAGGGACGGAGAAGTCATCGGGCGGCAACCGAAAGTCCATCTATTTCATTTCGAGAAGAAGATTGCTCGTCCGGGAAACGATTACAAGATCTTCCCGGTTGACGGGTTCAAAATTGGGGTTCTCGTGTGCTACGACGTTGATTTTCCAGAGGCCGCAAGAATCCTAACGCTTAGGGGCGCGGACTTGTTGATGTGCCCGTCAAGGATCGTGAGACCGGGAGTTGAACCCTGGCACCAATACGTCACAATTCGATCGCTGGAGAACCGGATAGCGGTTGTGGCGCCTAACGTCTACTCTCCGCCCTTGTTTACAGGGTACAGTATGATCGTTAGTCTCAGGGAAGACCCGAAGATGAAGATATCCCACCCTAGGATGAACGTGTTCAAAGAACAACGAGAAGGAGTAATCGTTGAGGATATTGACCTCGCTCTTCACGCTCGACTGCGTAAAGAACGGTTCGCAGATCGCCGGCCCGAAACATACGTCTGGAATTGAGAGATACTGGTCGATAGGAAGATCCGCGCAGTAATATTCGATCTAGATAACACGCTCATCCAGTCAAAGAAGGGCGCTCGCCAGGCGCTTCGGGTAGTCGCAAGAATCTTTGCGAAACGGTTGAGGAAAGAAGGAATCCGCTACTCCGAGGCGAATCTATTCCCGAAACTCCGGCTCATCGATCTAGAAATGCATGGCCGAAAATTCCTCTACAACAGAGATGTCTGGTGGGAGACCCTGCTCAAACAGCTCGGCTTGTCTAAGCTCAAAGGTCCTTGGGTCCACGAGACAACTCTCCGCTACTGGAAGACGTATGCTGGAGCAAGTCCGCTGTTCTACGACACGATGTCGACCATTCATAGACTGAAGAAGGCAGGGTTCAGGTTTGGAATGGTCTCAGATTCTGATGGTACTCCGGGGATGAAGATGAAGAGAATTCGCCAACAACCATTTTTGAAATCTCTAGAGGCAATTGTTGTGGCAGGCGAGGACACACCAGGTGTAAAACCGACTAGGAGACCCTTCACTCTGGTCGCAAGACGATTAGGCTTACAACCACGAAATTGCGTCTATATCGGCGACAATCCCAACACTGACATTGAAGGAGCGAAGGGAGTTGGAATGATGATGATACTTGTGAGACGTCGAGGCCCGAGGGGCGGACACCCAGACTACCTCGTTCGATCGTTGAGCGACGTTGCTAGGCTATTAATTCAGAACTAATCTGTTCTACAACAGACTGTTTTTGGAAGAGAATTCTTTCCGATTCCTGGCCCATCCGCTCTCGTATAATCCTCGAAAAGTCTTCTAGCTTCTCATATCCAACGAATCGCCGATTGAGATTCATTGCGGCCTTGAGACTGGTTCCAGATCCGAGAAACGGGTCCAGAACTAGATCGCTTTCAATGGAGAACATTCGGATCAGCCGTCGTGGAATTTCTTCAGGGAAGGCCGCGACTCGCCTTTCCAATCCTCCTTGCGTCTGTCTTGCTCCAGTGACGGTCCAGACTTGGGAGAACCATTCGTCTCTTTCCTTCTTGGTAAACTTGCTCCCGTAGCGTTTGGGGTCCTTGGGCTCGAAGGATCTCAGATTTCCCTTTCGAAAGATCAAGATGAACTCCATGTCAAGGGTTACGTACGCGTTAGGCGGAAGGAAACCTGAGCCTAGAAACGCTCCCTTTCCTTTGTAGCGGGGCTTGGTGGTAGGCTTCTTCCAGAGGACGTAGGGTAGGGTAACGAGGCCGAGTTGCTCGAACGATTCTATAACGCGAGAATGGTTTGGATAGAGATGGAATACCCCGTCCTTGGTCCGGGTCGCGTCACCGATATTGACGCAGGCGATTCCGCCGGGAACTAGAACCCTCTTCACTTCCTTCCATGTGTTGTTGAGACAGTCGTGCATCTGGTCGTAGGATTGCGCGGATTCATCTCGGAAGAAATTGTCCCAGATGCTAACCATCGGGTAGGGTGGCGAGGTGACGACTAGATGCACGGAGTTATCAGCTAGTTCTCGCATTCGACGGCTGTCACCGATCACTACTCGGTAATCGGCCGTCATCTCAGGCAGCTCCCCAGTCACCCGATATATTCGGAACTGCCTGCAGAATCAGAATCCTTATCGCCGCTCTGTTTGAGTGCGGTTTCGATCTCTTTCGCTTGTCCTTCAAGTTCCGTCATGTCAATTTGTAATCCAAGCTTCCTAACGAGGACGCGGAGGATTATCATCGCCGCGCGCGGATCAATCATGAAACCAGATGTTTCGCCCGAGAGAAATAGGCCTTTTAGATTCCGGACTTTTGCAAGACCAGGGATTAGCCCGTTCATCCATGTGACCGCACCGCTGTCAATGATTTTCACCCCTAACTCTTCGAGTTCTTTGACGAGGACTAGTTCGCTTGCGGCACCGTAGACTTGTGGATGTTCAGCGATCTTGCCAGTGATGAACGCACCGACTGTCACAACTGTTTCGACTCCGAGTTTCTCGGCGAGCTTTACAACTGCCTCGGAGAGACGGAATGCTCCCTCAGGCAGGATTGGTTGCGCGTCTCCGGTGTATAGGACGAGGTCGGGGCCGGAGTCTTTGTTGATCCAATAGAATATCTCATGTTTCATCAAGTCAGCTGTCCCATCCGGCTTTAGGAGGAGGCGAGGTGGGAGATAGTCTGAGTAGAGATACCCCAGAGGGGTTGCTTTGAGGGTCTTGACCAGCTGGTCGAGAACTATCTTAGCCACTCTCCCGCTATCCGGGAGACCAGCTATCAGGACCGGAGTCTTTAGTGTCGGAGCCTCATTGAGATGGAGATCGATTCGTTCGCGCAAGGTCTGATCCTGTCCCCTGAAGATAGCTTAGACTTAACCGAGTTGCATCCAATAGGGGCTGATAGACATTCCCATGCTAGCATCTTTACTGATTTGAGTGAAAAGAATCCCTACTTTCTCTCCGTAGAATGTTTATATTCGAGGAACCCCGAGCCAACCATCCCCCACTCTTTAGGTGTCAAATTGGCAAAATTCATGCTGTCCCTCCGCGATGAAAGTTTCGAACTCCTACAAACAGAAGCAGAAGACCGAGGCATATCGATACAGGAATTGATCAGAGCCGTGATCATTCCTGACTGGGTCAAACTAAACACAGCTGCCAAAACCGCGTTTGACAACGGGAACAATGGACTTCGGGCATACCGATCGGCTCCAGTGCGTGACCAAGAACAAGTGTTTCAGTCTGCCATGAGCAGGATTCGGTAACACACACGATCACTCTTACTCGCTCTTCCCAGATTTCTAGACTTTTTTTATGATCTCCATAAGAGATCTAGTCCACTCCAGAGGAGTTCCCCTAGGGCACTGGTCTCTATTTTGTTGATATCTGCAAGATCAGTCTTTCCAGATTCAAATTGTGATAGCGGCGATGAACGATCAAGAGTGTGAGGCAGTTTTCACAGATCGTTGCTGAGTATCCAGCTGTTTCGATCTCAACCAAGCTCTCCTCAGGGATTCGCTCTCTTCGAAACGCACAAGTCGCTAGCATACACCATCTCGGCCTTGACAAGACTTTCCTTGGCACCACCCCGTCCTTAAGCATTCAAGCCTAGTCGCCGCGTTCTCCCTACTCGGCTGCCGAAAGCTGTTCCAAGAGCAAACTCCACAACTCTTATGGAGTGTCGTTCAATAGTCCAATAAGGAAGAGCGATGGGAATAGTCTCTGACATCGAGAAGACTTTGCAGATCCCGCGACTAGGGACCGCCTTGCTGGCTATCCTCTTTGGTGCATTGCTCCTAATGATTCCTTGGTTATTGAACTACCTAATTGCGATAGGCTTAATCGTCTGGGGGATCGCAGAAGCAGTAAAGGCGAGCAAGACTTCGGGAAATTCTACCTCGACCAAGTGAGTCTCAACTCAATCGCAATCTGATGGCGGGAGCTTTTCGTGCACCCGGCCATTAGACGATACGAGGAGAAAGATAGGGTCGCTGTTCTCCAGCTCTCTCAAAAGTATGCTTCATGGGACTCCACCCCGACAGAAGCGGACATTCAGGGCTTCTACTCGTCCGAGCCCGATTTCTTCCTAGTAGCAGAGCTCAACCGAAGAATAGTTGGCTTCGTCTATGGTCGTGAATCAAAAAACGTTCCGGATGAAGTTCTGCAAAGATGGAAGGCAAGAAAAGTAGGTTCCGTTGAGGTACTCGCGGTCGAGGAACAGTATCGCCGAAGGGGAATCGCCATGTCGCTGTTGAATCGTCTGTTCGTAGTTTTCGGAGAGAGAGGAATTGATACGGTCACGCTATCGGTACCAGCCGACGAGATCGGGGCTAAAGAGTTGTATGATAAGTTGGGTTTTGAAACGAGAGGCTACTTCTTGAAGAAGAAACTCTAACCGAGGTCCGATTGGATGACTAGCCTACCTTGCTTACGGGTCAATTCTACTTCGCATCCCCATAATTCGAGACCTCTATGAGGTTCAGATCAGGGTCCCGGAAGTACACAGACATCATCTGGCCGAGCGCGCCGGTTCTTTTGACAGGGCCCTCGAGTATTCTGACTTTTGATAATTGGAGTCGTTTGACAACTTCATCGATAGGAGTGGTTGTCGCGAAACATAAGTCGGCTGACCCGGGGGTTGGTCTGTATGCTTTCGGTTCGAGCTCTTTGCCTGCTTCATGGAGGTTTACCCTCTGGGAACCGAAAGTCAGGGCTTTGCGGCCGTTCTCGAATGTGACTACTTCCATGCCGAGTACGTTTGAATAGAATGTGCATGTTGTCTCGATGTTTCTGACGGTTAGGACGAGATGGTCGAGCCGGTCCAATTTCACAGATTTTGCCTGGTATCTAGTAGGAATCGTTCGCATAGAAAAAAGGGTGAGCGAAGCCTTAGCTTCGCCCTTTGGGGGTTTTGGTGTCGTGACTAGTTTTGCGCGATTTGCGGTTCTTCTGTACGGCCGGGGTGCTGGTCTTGAGCGAACATTGCCATGGCTTGTTTCTGTTTCTCGTCTTTCTCTTTCTTTGTCATGTTGACTTGTGAGGCTAGTGACCAGTGGTGGCCGTAGGGGTCGGTTAGTTGGCCGTAGCGCTCGCCCCAGAACTGATTGTCAAGGGGCATTGTTACCTTAGCCCCCGCGTCGACCGCTTGTTGCCACACCTTGTCAACGTTGCCGATGTAGAGGTGGAGTGTGACAGGACTGTTGCCGAGAGCGTCGGGGGATTGAGCGCCGCTGCCTGGGAAGGTGTCAGATAGCATTACGATCGAGTCCCCGATTCGAATTCGAGCGTGCATTAGTTTTCCATCTGGGACCGCTTGGCGCGCGAGTTCTTTTGCGCCGAAGGCTTTCTTGTACCAGTCGATCGCGGCGGACGCGCCGTTAATGGCTAGGTATGGTGTTACGGATCGGAATCCTGGTGGTATGGATGCTTTCTTGGATTTTGCCGGTTTCTTTGCTT
>VBAY01000039.1 GCA_005883085.1 Candidatus Bathyarchaeota archaeon | reverse complement strand
TCTAAACCGCGGGTTTTCGTGAGGGGAAACATCAGGATGGGTCAACGTGTTCAGATTTCTGGTCCGTCGTGGTTCGACAATGATGCCAAGATTGAAGATGATGTTAAGATCCAGCCTGGAACGGTCTTGGAAGAAGATTCCCAGATACGGTCAGGCACATTCTTGGATCAAACGGTTACGTTTCGTCATACGGAAATCGGAAATAATTGTTCAGTGAAATCAACGATAATCGGTGAGCGAGCGATCGTGGGCGACAACGTAACCATTGATAGTGCCATAATAGGGCAGGGTTGCACGCTCGGAGACCGAGCAAAGATTCTGCCCGGAAGTCGACTGTGGCCTAATACCAGGGTTGAAGCGGACGCTACCGTAGATGGGATCATGGCGGTTCCAAGGGACAAGTCATTCTACTTTGACACTGGTCTTGGACTATATTCGGGAATACTCGCCTCCTCAATTGGAGAATTCCTGGAAGCACTCAAAATCGTGCCATTAGAATCTCTGGAGTACCATATTGGACGGAGGGATTTTGAGAAATGGACGAAGGATGTGTTGGGTTCGATTCAACTCGCCGATAATATCAGGACCCTTAGACGGTCTCAGTCTAAGGGCGAAGAGCTCCGCCATCAGCTGGTTGACTTTGTCGTAGAGTGGGCTGAGACAGTCTCTTCTCCGCAGGAAATCTCTGACCGTCAGAAACGACCTACTTGGCCACTAACTACTGTGTAGCCGTTACTTGGGGGAATCCATAGAAGACTCTCAGAACCCGGTGAAATTGGGCGCTCGCTTGTCCCTTCGAATGATTGTCAGCGAGCAAAGGAGCTATGTTCGCTTATGTTCTTCGACGATATGTAGGAAGTTCTTGAACAAGTCTACGCCTTTCAATGTGTGAGAGACTTCCGGGTGGAACTGGACTCCAAATACGGGGCTATTGTCATGTCGCATCGCTTCAATTGCACAGTTGTCTGACTTGGCAAGCACGTGAAAACCCTCTGGTGCCTTTACCACCTCATCGTTGTGAGACTCCCACGCGGTGAAACTTGGCTTCAATCCCTCAAGAATTCGGCCTTCTTCGATAACGGAAATTTCAACCGGACCAAACTCTGGTTTCCGGGCGGCCCCGGTCACCCCACCAAAAGCCGTCGCAAGTAGCTGGTGAGTGACGCAGATACAGAGCATGGGTAGTCTAGCTTGTCTGATTAGCCGGGCTGCATCCGCCAACTCGCCAGTTAGGTGATCGAGGGATCTCACGCTTTGAGGTCCTCCCCCCATTACCAGCGCGTCCGGGTTCATCGATTCGAGCTGTTCGAGGGGGACAGATGGTGTCAATAGTTTGGATTCCACTCCTAGCTCCTTGAGGTTTCGGACGATCAGGTGATTGTATTGACCTTTGACATAAACGACTGGTATTTTCGTCATGTCTTATTCGAACTCAATGGTCCCGGGTGGTTTAGGTGTGATGTCGTAATAGACACGGCTCACGGTCTCTTCCTTCAAGACCTGTTGGCCGATATCTTTGAGGATCTTCCATGGCACGGGGGACACTGCAGCAGTCATGAAATCCCTAGTTGAAACCGCCCTGACGAGAATGGATAAGGGTCCTCCGCCTCTTCGTTCCTTGACGAGCATTGCTACTCTGGTGATGTCCGGGAACTTTTCCACTATTCCCGCCTGAAGCTGGCGAAGCCTATCTTGGAGCCAGCCATAGGTCTCGCGCGATTCTTCGGAGAGCTTGACGCCGGCCAGCAGCCCATAGCATCTCTGGTCTCCTTTCACTCCTGTTACCCTGTCTTCAAAGACGTCCGCGTGGACCTCGGACTTTGGAAGTCCAAGGGCCTCACTCGCAGTTTCTAAGACAGTCTCGAGCGAGTGACCCTTAGCGAACTTGTTCTCAATTACCGCCGCGAAGTACTGTTCGTAGTTGAAAGGAGCGAGGCTTGTCTCGACCATCTTTGTCGCCTCTTTGAGAACACGAATCTTTTCCTTAGTCACGTTCCCGATGCACCGGACAAGGAGACCTGGTCCGGGGAAGGGTTGCCTCTCTGACAATTCGCTTGGAAGGTTGAGATGACGTCCGAGCATTCGGACCTGATCCTTGTAAAGGTCAGATAGAGGCTCGATGATCTTGAAGCCGTAGGTTGACGCGGGGTCTATCCCTACCTGTTCTAGAATATTATGCTGGGTCTTGATCCCGCCCTGCGTCTCAATCCAGTCAGGAGCAATCGTTCCCTGGAGAATGTACTCGCAACCTTCCCTCTCAGCTTCTTCTTTGAGAACTTGGTAGAAGGTCTCTCTGAACTTCTCCCGTTTTTCCTCCGCTGTTCCTTTTCCCCTTACCGAGGCGAGGAATCGACCGCTGGCGTGGACCAAACGCACCTTCAGAGAAGTTGGAGACATACCCAGTCTCTCTTTGACTCGCTCAGGCTCGCCAACTCGGAGAAAGCCCGTGTCTAGCATTACAGGGAATAGGCGATCGCCGAGGGCTTCTCTAGCTACTAGAGTCGCGACAGTGCTATCGACGCCGCCGGATACAGCTGAGATCACTTTCTTGTCCTGGGCGAGTTCGCGGAGCCTTGCGGTCTCTTCGGACAAGAAGCTTGAAGGGTGGAAACCCTGAAACGCCACCGACAACCGTTTGCCCATCTTAGCCAGACCCGGCGGCGCCAATTTATTCCTTCTTTTGCTGTCTTACGAGTCATACAGCAAAGCGAGTGCTCCAATACCGGCAACTCTTCCAACCACAGATAGAAAGACCATAGATAACCCCCATCTCCGAGAATACCGGAATTGGAATCGCCCATTATCCGCCCCGATCCCAAATCCAAGCTCGCGATTTCTAGAACGCTAGTATCCACGCCTATCCCTAGGGGAATCCACGGGGGTCGAAAAAGGCCAGACAAGCCGATAACGCACCCATCTCGAAAAAACAAGGCCGGAATCCCACCCAGACAGAAAGAGGATCCTGAAAAGAAATTCCTATAACTTTTACGGAGTCCTTGTGCCCGAGAGCGGGCGACTAAGGGAGCAAGAACATCGTGAAATCGGCTATTATCAGCCCTGATTTCGAATCTGGCGGGATGGCCGTTAATTGCATAGCAAACCCTTCTTGACGACTCGTTAAAACAGCATGCGATCCAAGCCTGGTCTGTGCCCTGAATCGTGAGACTCGCCCATAATCGCTGCCAGACAGCATGTTTTCTCCTCTGAAAGGGGGGGGTCTTGCACAGCGCACCTCGCGATGCAGGAGCGGTCGAGAGTCTCAGTCCAAGCGTGTCAACCCGACAGAGGGCCGGTCTTGGTTAGCCCGCTGCTCCTGAATACAAGGCGAGCAAGAGCATTCCTAGGACTAGAATCGTGATCCCGGCGTACGCGCGATCCCTCTCAGCGGCGAAGTATATCGACGAGATCGCGACCCGAAAAATGGGCGTTGCGATCAGTACAATCACCCCAAGATATACTATTCCCGTCAGATCTCCGGCAAACGCGAGTCTAAAGATGACTCCGACACTCAACACAACTGGAACACTCACGCTACCAAAACCGCCCAAGGCCCACAAAGATAGACCAAGAAGACTCAAGACAGCGCTGACAAGAACCCCGACCCGCAACGACTGGGCCACAATCCGGTTAAGATCCAAACCCGATCACAACACTATCTGCGGAAAGAATCCCTTCAGAATCATCGCAACCGACACCGTGACGAGTAGGATAGCAAATAGCAGCTTGACCCTGAGCGGAGGAGTCCTCCGAAGCAACCGCGTACCGACAGCCGCGCCAACCACCACACCAACCATCAACGGCGCCACAAGCAAAGGTTGCACATCACCACGAACAAAGTAGACAGAAGCGCTTGCTGCAGCAGTTACGCCGATCATGAAATTGCTAGTTGCAGAAGCCACCTTCACAGGGACCTTTGACAACAAGTTCATAGTAGGAACCCCAATTATCCCCCCACCAATTCCCAGTAGCCCCGAGACTATACCAGAGATGCCGCTGATACTCAGAGTCCGAAGAGTATTCGTCACCTCATACCGGCTAGTAGCACCGGTGGCAGGATCGAAATATTCACCGCCCAGCCGAAGCCTCCGAGAAATCCTATCAGGAACAACCCCTGATGGAAAATCGACCCTCCGGCCAACAATCATGATCGTGGACGCGTAGATCAACAGGATTCCAAAGAGAACGAGAAGAATCCTGGGAGCGAGAAATGCAGCCACAAAGGCTCCAGTAATAGCGCCGAGAACGGTCCCAACCTCAAGAAACATTCCCAACCTCAGATTAGTAAGCCGATCCTGAACATACGTTGCAGCGGAGGCGCTGGAGGTCGCAACAACCGAGACAATACTGGCCCCCACAGCATAAGGCACCGGAACCCCCTCCACAAGCGTCAAGAACGGAATAATCAAGATCCCCCCGCCAAGGCCAAAGACAGCACCTACCAGGCCGGCGAGAATCGACATTAGAAAGATCGAAAGGACTTCGAAGGGACTAACGACCAACATCGAAAGAGCGCACCCCTGCAAATTCGACGACTCACGAATGTCCTAATAAGAAGCTTGGGCCGAATCCTGCGACACTCGTGTGACTCCGGACTTGGCCCAGACGCTTAGACAAGAGAAGCAGGATCAGGCCAATCCTTTCGGATCCTTCAGACGCGAATGTGAGATCGCGCTGAAAAAAGGATACCTCTCTCTCCGGAAAACTTCCGGACATGGTCTTCCAGACCTCGATATCGCGTCGACCCTCGAAGATCCCCCCAACCCAACCTTCGGCCATCTTGCCAGCTCACTGAGCTTCGAATTGGCAAAAATCCAGAAAAGGAAACCGATTGAAATAGCCAAGACGCTAGCAGAGATCACTAAGCAACTCGCAAAACTCGACCTTGTCGAAACAATTGAGGCGACAGAACCTGGCTACGTAAATTTCCGCGCAAACCTTCCAAGACTCACAGAACTCACTCTCAAATCGGTTCAGCGAGCCGGAGCAGAATACGGACTCCTCAAAACAGGTGCTCCGGAGAAGACTATTGTAGAACATACTAGCGCAAACCCTGCGAGACCCATCCACATAGGTACCGCCAAGAACTCAATATTCGGCGACGCACTAGCACGTCTGCTCTCCGCACGAGGACACGACGTTCGCACCCACTTCTACGTAGACGACACCGGTAGACAGGTCGCCATCATGGCTTACGGCTACAAACTGCTGAACGGGCCGACTCCAGAGGGAAAGCCGGACCATTTCATCGGAAAAATCTACTCCGTAACCTCAACCCTTGTCGAGATTGAAGAGCTGAAGAAACGACTAGCCCTACTCAAGAAGACCAACGCTTCCGACGCGGACATAGGCGCCGCCACAAAATCCCTCGACGAATGGGTAGGCATAGCCGCAGACCTCCGAAGCAAATACCCTAAGGAATTCGATCTCCTAGGCAAGCTGATCTCTCAGGATCCGGACCCTGAGAATGCGATTGGGGAACTAATCAGGAAGTACGAGAAAAACGACCCTGATACCCGGGCATTGATGAGAGGGGTAAGCCGAACCGTACTGACCGGGTTCGAGGAGACCCTGCGAAGGGCTCGAATTCGCTTCGACGAATGGGACTGGGAAAGCGATCTGCTCTGGACAGGACGTGTTGCCGAACTCCTAGACCGCCTCAAAGAATCCGGATTCACCTTCAACAAAGGAGGAGCACTGGAACTTGACGTA
>VBAY01000038.1 GCA_005883085.1 Candidatus Bathyarchaeota archaeon | reverse complement strand
TTGATAGTCGCGTCCGCGGTGGACCAGTATGCAACCATCTCCTTTCACAATTACCAACCGTTCACCCTCCCCTAGATGACTCCCAGTCCTGCCCGAGTACTCCACGCTGCAGGACGCGACCATAACCACTAGCTTCCTAGCCTCGAGACCGATGACCAATTCCGCGCGAGCCTCATCAAGGTTTGGCGAGATCATGACCGGCAACTTGGACCGCCCGAAAGGTTCAATGCGTTAAGGGAGGAATATATCGACATAGCTTTGCCCGCGAAGGACGCCGAAACTATTACGAAATGGTACGATGCCCTATCCAAGAATTATGACGAGCTATACGGCGAGGAACAAAACAAGAAACATGCGAAAGTGCAGGAGCTACTTGGAAACAGAGCGTTCAAGATTATCGTCGACGTTGGATGTGGAACAGGCAAACTTCTCGGACTCATTTCTCCAAGAAGCCAAGTTGGTTTAGGAATCGACCTCTCTGTCGAGATGCTGAACATAGCAAAGCAGAGGACTAAAGAAAGCGGTATCCAGCTTGTCCGCGCGGACGCCTCTCACATGCCATTGCAAGATCACGTCGCGGACGGAGTCACATCCGTATCAATGACAGAATCAGGTCCCGTCCTCAAGGAGCATTTCAATGAACTTTCGAGAATCGCGACCGAGGACGGCGCGTTAGTCATGACGATTTTCGACGACAAAGATCAGGCCTCTTGGAAACAACTGAGTGAACCCAGAATCGAACTCGTCGCCTCGCTATCTGACAGAGAACAACTTTACTTGCTCGACAGGGCTAAGCATCGAGTCAGGGCATCTGCTGAATCCTCGGCTCTAGTTTAAGAATAACCTGCCAGCTCTCTACTGATGACAATAATGGCAGGATGTTCCCACCAATGGCGGGGAAGAGGCCCGATGACTCGTTGTATCAGATGTGGAAAACTCAAATCTGAGTTTAGGAAAGAGCAGCACACTCAAAAGATGATGGCTAGAGAGAACTCCGAATCAGAAGAATAAGTCCGCTCCACGACACCGTCTATTTTCGATACCCTATTTTCTCGCGATCTTTCGTCTTTGTCCAAGAGTTTTTATGTCCTGCCGTGAAACGTCGGCGTAAGGCGCAAATTGGAACCCTCAAGAAAACCGCTGAACCTACTCGTGCGAAAGTTACAGGCCGACGTATCAGTCCGACTCAAGAATGACGCAGAATACAGAGGCAAAATGATCGACTGCGACAGCCACATGAACATCATCCTGGACGGAGCAAGAGAATACAGAGGAGGAGACCCATCCACAAACTTTGGCAGCCTGATAGTCAGGGGCAGCAACGTCCTCTACATCTGCGTAACTGAACCAACCCAATAAACAGACAGAGATGTCAACCCTTCTTAGGCATAGGGGTCCTACGTGACGGAAGAATTGCGGGCAGAGAGTTCCTCAAATACCTGGAGACCTGCCTACCCATAATCCCTCCGGCTACTACTTGCAGAATGTCGAAAGGAACCTCGTAGAGACCGACAAGGATCCCATATCCTAGGCCCAGCCAGTTTGTGAGGAAGTAGCCTCCAACCATAACACTGCTAGCAAATATCCACGACAGCCTCAGGCTCCAACGTGAATTTCTTCTCGCGATATATCCTGCTAGAAAACCCTCAGCGCCCTTTATGACAAAGGTGAATGGTGCGAAGGGACTCGGCAGCGAAGCATCCGAAAGAGCCGAGCCGACCCCTCCGGCAAAGGCTCCCACTGCAGGACCAAACGTCCAGGCAAAGGTGAAGATCATGATGTCGCCAAGGTCAAACACCTGACCGTTGAAAGCCGAGATCGGAACATAGGCGAGCCTAGTCACCACGAAAACCAAGGCAGTTGATACCGCGAGAAAGACAATTTTCAATAGGTTGTCCGAATGTTGCGCGACTTTGTCGGACTGGTTTTGAGACTGTGTGCTCACTGACTATCTGGGCCCCCCTGATTGGTGAGCAATCATTTGTTCAACATTGACTTCTTGCTTGTTGGACGCCAGAGAGGCTTGCACGAACCCGAAATATGGAGGTGAAGGACGTCCAGGTCGAGATTTGAATTCAGCATGAAATTGTGTAGCGAGATGGAACTTGTTCGACGGCACTTCAAGGATTTCCATTCTCCTATTGGAATCACTCTTTCCAGAGAACTTCAGACCCTTCGAGATGAGCTCCGAAATATACGTGGGATTGACCTCGAACCTATGTCGGTGTCTCTCCCAAATTGTCTTCTTCCGGTAGAGAGAAAACGCCTTGCTGGACTCATCTACAGCAATCTCGTGAGCCCCCAGCCGCATCGTGCCCCCCTTCTCTAGGATTCCGTTCTGCTCTGGCATCAAATCGATGACCGGGCTCTTTGTTTCGGGATCTAGCTCGGAGCTTGCGGCGTCTTTGATGCCAATGTGTCTTGCATATTCGACGACGGCTAGTTGGAACCCGTAGCATATGCCCAAGAACGGAATGTTGTGCGATCGAGAATATTCTATGGCTAGAATCTTCCCCTCCGCTCCCCTAGCACCGAATCCCCCTGGCACCAGAACCCCATCGAACCGAGACAGTAGTCGGACATTTTCTGACTGTTTCTCAAAGTCGTCGGTTTCGATCCATTCTAGGTTGACCTTGGCACCTGCGGACGCTCCCGCGTCTTTGAGGGCATCATTGACGCTCACATAACAGTCAGCGAGTTCAGCATACTTCCCGCAAATTGCTATGTTTACTTGCTTGGTTTGCGTTAGATGATCCTGAAGCATTTTCTTCCATGAACTCCACTGGGGCTGGTTCTCGGGTAACCTGAGCCTGTGTGTCATGAATGTGCCGAGCCCTTGCTGTTCTAGGAGGAGAGGGGACTGATAGATACTGTCCATGTCTTGGGAGGTGAATACGGCAGACTCCTCCACGTTGCAGAAGAGACCAATCTTTCTCCTCGGTTCCTGCTTGAGGGGTGCCTTGCTTCTCGCGACGATTATGTCTGGTTGTATTCCGATTCTGCGGAGCTCTTGGACGCTATGTTGGGTTGGCTTGGTCTTCTGCTCCCCCACTACATCCAACACAGGAACTAGAGTAACGTGGACATTGAGAACGTTCTCGCCGCCCTCTTCCAGCCGAAGTTGGCGTGCAGCTTCGAGATATGGTAGAGATTCGATGTCACCGACAGTTCCACCTATTTCTACCAGCACCAAGTCTACTCCCTCCTCCTTAGGAATCCTACGGAGTCTATCCTTGATTTCATCGGTTATGTGGGGTATTATCTGGACGCATTTGCCGAGAAAGTCGCCCTTCCGTTCTCGCTCGATGACCGAGAAATAGACCTGCCCGGTTGTTATGTTGTGATTCTTTGGGACATTGATGTCAAGGAACCTTTCATAGGTCCCGACGTCCATGTCTGTCTCTCCTCCGTCTTCGGTGACGAAGACCTCGCCGTGAATGTAGGGATTCATCGTTCCTGCATCGTAGTTGAGGTAAGGATCAATTTTGACGGCGGTAACTTTGAGGCCGCGGACCTGAATTATTTTCCCGATAGAAGCGGCGATAACCCCCTTGCCTATTCCGGACATTACGCCGCCCGTGACAAAGACGTACTTAGGCAAAGGGTAACAGTGAGAGCAATCACAGGTTCCTCAAAAGGCTAACGCTCCGCCGCATACTCACGAAATCGTACAACAAGAGACCGATGAAGAAAAGCTGTGAGACCCTCTATGCGCGCTGAACAAGAGGTCTTGCCTTAGCGGCAAGAGTTCCGCGTTCAGGAAGTTTCAAACCAGCCTTCTGCCAATCCTCAAGAAAACGCTTTAGACCAATATCAGTTAGTGGATGTTTCACCATTTTTTCCAGGACATCAGGTGGCATTGTTGCAACGTGGGCTCCTAACCTTGCAGCATCAACCACATGTACAGGGTCGCGAATACTGGCCACCAGAACCTGGGTTTCGATCTCATAATTTCGGTAAATTTGCAATGTATCTTCAATCACCTTCATTCCCTCATGCCCCGCGTCATCCAAGCGACCTATGAACGGGCTAACGTAAGTAGCTCCTGCCTTTGCTGCAAGCAGGGCTTGATTGGGTGAGAAAACGAGGGTGACATTGGTGTTGATTCCTTCTTTGCTGAGCGTCTTGACCGCTACCAAGCCCGCACTTGTCATCGGACACTTTACAACGACATTTGGGCTGAGAGATGCCAGGTTGTGAGCTTCTTGCAACATTCCTTCAATGTTTTGGCTCACGACCTCAAGGTTGACTGGACCCTGTACGATCTGGAGAATTTCTGAAACGAGCTCCAGAAAGTCTCTGTTCTCCTTTGCAATGAGTGTTGGATTGGTGGTGATGCCGTCAAGCACTCCCATGTCCGCGAATGTTTTGATCGAAGAGACATTGGCAGTATCGAGGAATATCTTCAAAAATCTGTCACCTAGATTTGATCAAGTGTTTTGCGGCCCGGGCTATTTCCTTGGACGTCAGACCGTACTTAACCATGAGTTCTTGGTGCTCACCTGACTCTCCGAAAGTATCCCTAACTCCAACTCTCGAAATGGGAACAGGATATGATTCAGTGATAGCCTCGGCGACCGCACCACCTAAGCCACCGATCACATTCTGCTCCTCAGCAGTGACGAGCGCACCAGTCTTCCTTGCAACTCGAACAATTGTCTCGGAATCCAGGGGCTTCACAGTGTGGGAGTCAACAACCTCCGCTGAGACGCCTGTCTTCGAGAGGGTTTCAGCAGCCTCCATCGCCTCATTGACCATTATACCGCAGGCTATGATACCAACGTCGGACCCTTCCTTCAGTATCTTGGCTTTTCCGACTTCCACATCTTTGGATGCCGAGTAGATTGTGGGGACGCTTGGCCTACTGAGACGGATGTAGAAGGGACCGAGGGTCCTGCATGCTTGAGCAACCAAGGATTTGGTGGAAGGAGCGTCGGCGGGGACGATAACATGCATTCGGGGTACAGCTCTCATCGTTGCTACATCTTCTATCGTTTGATGCGAGGCACCGTCCGGCCCGACTGTCAATCCGCCATGGGATGAGACGATCTTCACGTTGAGATTGGGATAGGCGATTGCGTTGCGAATCTGGTCTAGGCATTTGCCTGGCACGAAGGCTGCGTATGTTGTGACAAAGGGTATCTTCCCGGCGAGCGCGAGCCCTGCCGCGATGCCCATCATGTTGGCCTCTGCGATTCCGACATTGAAGAATCGATCGGGGTAACGATCTCCGAACAAGCTGGTCTTAATAGATACGGACGTGTCCGCGCCGAGAACAACGACTCTAGGGTCTTCCTGACCGAGCTCCAACAGAGCCTCGGCGTAGGCATCACGCATTGAAGCTAGCTGAACGAGCATTATGCTGGAACCTCTCTCCTAGTCCTTTGAGTGACGGCTCTCATGTTATGGAGAGCGGATTTAACATCACCTTTCCG
>VBAY01000037.1 GCA_005883085.1 Candidatus Bathyarchaeota archaeon | reverse complement strand
GGCTTCGTGATCATTGCCGAGAGCCACATCAGTATTCACACGTTCCCTGACAATGGGCATGCGTTCATGGACATTTTCAGTTGCAAGCAATTCGACATTCACAAGGCCGTCAACTACATCACATCGAAGCTTGAGGCGCAAAAGGCGGACAAGAGACTCTCGGGAAGAGGAAAAGAGTACCCGCGCCAAGTTATGGCCGCAAGAGAGATAGTCGCGAGATCGCGTCCCGCTCTCAAGCACTAGACAGCTTTCGAGAACATTTTCTCACTGGGCTACGATTGGCTCCGGTCGCCAGGTACATGGAACGACGAAACCTTAAATGACATATTCCATCGGCCGATGACCAAACTCCAGAAGTGAGACTGTGCCAACCATAGAAGTCGGACGCGTCTGCGTCAAACTCAACGGACGGGAAGCCGGCCGCAAATGCGTCATAGTCGACGTTATCGACAAGAACTTTATTCTAATCACTGGACCGAAGAAAGTGAACGGAGTCCGGCGCCGCCGAACCAATGTCAAACACGTGGAGCCAACCGCCGAGACAATCGAGATCAAGAAGGGTGCAGCTGACGAGGATGTCGCCAAGGTAGCTGAAAAGGCGAAGAAGACAAACTACCTGAAAGAGATCGTCACAATCAAAGAGATAAGCGTAGCAGCGTAGAGCGAACCCGTCAAAGATCAGCCGATCCCAGCCTTACTGGTACGGACTGAAGAGTTCTTCGGCTGTGACAGTTTAAGAACCAGAAACCCGCTCCATCTCTGGTGGAGAAAAAATCGGTTGTCACAACAGGCTCCCTGGAATAAGTCACAGAAACTGCTCATCAAACTCGACGATGAGACAGACCCGGCTTTAGGGTGTCCGCCAGAGAAAAGGACGATTGATCAGCACATCAGATTCGGCTTGATCAACCTAGACAAGCCCTCAGGTCCGTCAAGCCACGAAGTCGTTGCATGGGTCAAACGTCTCCTGCGGTTGCACCACGCTGGCCACGGTGGAACTCTAGAGGTCCGGTTCGGGGCCGGAGTAATCCAATGGTCACCGGTGTTCTTCCGCTAGCTCTCGAAGACGCTACGAAAACGATCCAAGTATTCCTCCTCACCGGGAAGGAGTACGTCTGCCTAATGACGATGCACGGCGAAGTCGATGAGACCAGACTCCGCGGTGTACTGGAGGATTTTGTCGGTGACATATTTCAGAAGCCTCCTGTGAGGGCTGCGGTCAAGAGGGAAGTGCGGAAAAGAACAATCTACTCGATAGATGATGTGGAAATTGATGGACGACAAGTTCTCTTCCGTGTCGCTTGTCAAGCGGGAACTTACATCCGGAAACTTGTCTACGATGTCGGGGAAGTTCTCGAAGTAGGCGCCCACATGCGAGAGCTCCGAAGAACAAGATCCGGATCCTTTACTGAAAAGGGCATCCACTCTCTCTACGATGTCCTCAAACTCTCTCAAGCTTCCCCCAACGAGAGGGAAGAAATGCTCCGGCAAATCGTTAGGCCTATGGAGGCCGCTTTTGACTATGTTCCGCGAATCTACATTCGCGACTCCGCGGTCAGTTCAATATGTCACGGCGCTGACCTTGCTGTCCCAGGGATCGTCAAGTTAACCGAGGGAATACGCCCCAAAACGGCGATCGCACTTTTCACACTCAAAGGAGAACTCGTTGCGCTATCGAGAGCGCTCATGGCAACCGAACAGATGATGAAGGATGAACGCGGGCTCGCCGCGAAGACAGTTAGGGTGATCATGCCCACCGACACATATCCCAAGCTATGGAAACCGAAGCATAGTCGTCCCGCGGTAAGCCAGTTCAATTGACAAGCTTGAGCACGAACAAGGTTACTTTCGTCTGCAACTGCGGAGGCGAGATCACTGTCGAAGTCGATCCAAACCAGGAAAATGAGGTTGTATGCCCAAAGTGCGGCCAACAATATCGGTTTTTTGGACAGAGTGTCTTGAGGTTCAGAGGCAATTCAGACGAAAAGTAGCACCCAGATTGCTATGGTAGCCGCCCAAAGCGGAATCGCGACTGCGGCCCAAACCCTACGATCCCATGTGAAAACTTTCTGCCCGTCGAGTATGAAAAACGGTATCATGTTGAATGCCCCTAGCCAAAGATTGATGGCCACACCCTCCTGCAGGAACTTGAAAGCCAGCCCGGAGCCTGAGCTAATGACGATGTCGCCAAAGCCGGCGAGTGAACTGATCAGAAATGCCAGCCCAAAGAGTCCCGCTGCGCCAACGTTAACCAGTGGACCTACGAGGGAAATTACACCGTTCGCCTTCCTATCTACTCCTTCACCGAAATAGCTGGATCTTGATGCGATGTAAACAGCGCCTGGAGCAGCAAAGACAAGGTTTCCGGGTGGGACAAACGCGAAAAGAACAGCCATAACAGCCCCAACCGTCCATAGTCTGAACTCAGCCCAACATCCGAATCTCTGAGCCACGAATTTGTGGGCCAATTCATGTCCTATGAATCCTGTTCCTATCACTATGAGTGTTAGAAGAAATACCTCGAGAAACGCTGTGGGCCTTGCAGCGGCCAAACCGGAGAACATGTATCTCGTTGAGAAGCTAATTCCAAGAACTATCAACGCCGTAAGAAGAGCTGTTAACTCACGATTGGAGATCGTTGACAACTTTGGAGCGCGAATCACTCTGAGGGTCGCTCCAGTCTGGCGTCCTTCGACCCGGATAATGGGTTTCGGCGCTCGTGCTTGTTGGATGTTGGGGCACTCATGGTTTTCTGGGAGTCTGTGGTAAACGCAGTGGACGCGGTCGCAGTATCTGCATACGTAGGGGATGAATTCTTCCGCCCCGCAGACGGCGCAGCGTTCCATGATTGTCCAGTGATTGTCTGCTTGCCCACTTAAAATCGTGCCTGAGAGGGATTATTTCATAGTAACGACCGTGTGTGTTGGTCGGTTACGCGAGGCTTAGAATCGTGTCTCACGACTTGGCCGATTCAAGGGTGGCGTCCCCCCGGGCGCGGACACTGCCATTCGCCCGTTAAGGGTTGACGGCTGGCCCGCACCCACCGCCACTCTAGTTCCTGCTTCTCGAACGATTATTGTCTCGCTGGGCTTTTTGTATCTGTCCAAAGGGGAAAATAGTCCCAGTGTCGAAGGGCAAGATTGGGCCGGGATTCCTGAGCCTGGTACAGGGCAGTCCACTAGAAACGTGGGCCTAGGCCTGGAAGAATAGGCTCCTGTCAGCCTGTGGTCCTTGCGGGCCGCGTGGGTTCAAATCCCACTCCCGGCGCCAAAATAGTAGTCCGTTTCAAATGTGGCAGGCGTTGGCCTCCTGGTTTTCGTCGAGCAAATTTGTTCGCCTCTTCCATTCTTAGCGTCCGAGGTTCTGGTGCGATCAGTCGATCAGCGACGCTGCTTTATCCAGCCCATTATTTCGTTCCTAGGTGTGGGTTATGATCGGCTTCTGGAGAAGATTGCTCTCAGGGAAGAGTGACGCGAAGATCTTGCTATGATTGGCTGGGCGGTATGCTCTGGCTTGATTCTGTTGATGTATGAGAACAAGCGTTCCATGTTCTGGACAAACTCCGGGGGAAACTGGCTGAACGGAATGTTTGGCAAATCGTTCATGATCTGCCTGGCAACTCGGAATCTTGAGAAGCTAACTCCTCTCTTCTCCAGCTCTGCCTCCACGTATCTCCGGATCTGCACATCTTTTGCGAGTGCCTCGTTGCCCAAACGATTCTTGCCCAGTTCTCCAGAATAGGCATCGTTTACGAATTTGAGATAGAGGCTGGGGGGCAGGAGGTCCTCCAGCTCCATCACTCGTCCAGATTCCTGGGTGGCATCGTTCACGAAAAGTACGTTTGTTTCTCGCGCTATCGGGCTCTCAATTAGCTGCTTCTTGACACTGATTCCTTCGACGTCTGAGTCCAGCAGCACTGATACGCCCATATTCTGTCCGCTTAGCATTGTGGCAAATAGAGCGGATTTCTGGCCGCCACCGGAGGGCGTGATTACTATATCATCATCTATGGAGCCATGGCTTGATTCCCTGAAATGCTGCGAGATCGTCGAGAGTATCCATAGGTCAGTAATGTTTTCCACGAGAAGGCTGTACTGTCCAGTGTACAAGCCGCGTGACAGGGCATATCCCAAGGCGGCTTGGAGCGGGAATAGGGCTGTCTTGTCGGTGGTCTTTGTAGGCTCGGAAATCTTCGTGCCTTTCGGAGTTTCGGCCAGAACGCTGATAGTATCGATGTGGTCCAGGTCGATCATGAAGGGGGAGTGGGTCGAATAGATGACCTGGTTCTTTTCGGATAGCTTGCCGAGGACTCGGAGAAGGTCCTTTTGTGCAGCAGGGTGGAGGTGGAGCCCAGGCTCGTCCAAGAGAAGCACCGTGTCCTTTCCTTGGAGGGATTCCATCATGAATACGATGTAGAAGGAGAGGAACCACTGGAATCCTTTACTGCTCTGTTCCAGCTCGACTCTGGAACCATCGGCGTCGGCTACCCAGAGTCTTAGATACTCGCCGTCTATTGCAAGGTCTAGCCGGGCCTTTCTTTGCTGCCAGATGTCGGCTAGGAGACCGGAGACGGACAAGGCTGCTCTGTCAACCATTAGTGCTCTGGTATCGAATGCTTCCTGCACCTCCTGTGAGGACTTTCCTTCATGTGTTCCTAGCTTGACCAGCTTCTCCGGGTCTAGTTTTAGGAATGATAGCAGCATTCTAGCAGTGTTCTCTTCCGGGTTGAGCTCGCCGGCAATGAACCGTTCCACGAAAGATGGAAGGTGGATTCTGCCGGAGAGGATTGCATAGTTTTCGAAGTATACGAAAACCGGAAGTTTTTCGACTATGTATTTGTTGATTCGGGTGTCGATGTTCGGCCAGTCGATCGTGTTGAGTATGAGCCGTACGATGTCTCGGATGGTCTTCTTCGATCCCTCATCCGTGCTCTTCTCCAGAAGGACCTGGATTTCTTGAAGCTGTCTGATGAAGGCCTCTCTTGAGGAGGATGCATTGGAAAGGTCTGTCTCCTCTGCAATGCCTGTTCCCACTCTGCTTAGAGCGTCGAGGAGCTTCCAGCGGACGCCTCCCTCTCGTCCTAGGGTCGTATCATCGAGTCTGTCTATTGTGCCTCGGAGCTGGATGAGGAGGGGAAAGACTCCTTTCAGGTTTGGGGATGGAGTTTGTATATCGGGCAGTAGCTCGACAGCGTATCGTCCCGCGTAGTCTCTTGTGACCGATGCACCGGATACTTCCGCGAGGCGCGGGTCGATCTGGGCGAGCTCATCCATCTCATCGTGGTCCAGCGAGACTTTCAGCTCGACTACCGTGGCCTTGTCCTCGTACTCGTGAAATCGTCTGCGCGGAAACTCCTTCAGTCCATTGAAGGGCTCCGGAGTGGCCGGGTTGAACTTGTGCAGAGCCTTTAGGATGCTTGTTTTTCCGCTCTCGTTTTTTCCCACTAGGGCTTTGATATGTTCGACAGGTGCTTCGCCGGAGTCGTCTATGCACCTGTAGTTTCGGACCCTGAAGCTTCTCAGCTTCATGGAAGGTTGTACCTCATCTTTTCTCGTTTCATTTTTGACATACCCATGAAGACTTGACGGGATGATATGCTCCCGTCTCGAGGGAAGATCCCTTTTTCTGTCGCGTATGTGTAAACCGCTGTCATGGTTTCTCCTCACTCTTCAGATACTTGTGTCCGCGGAATTGTGATGGGATGATCTGTGTCTGGGCTTGCAGCTGGTTCTGGTAGAGCTGCGTGTAGGCTCCCTGGCGCTGCAGCAGCCCGCGGTGAGTACCGATCTCTGCGATTCCCCCCTCTTCGAGGACGACTATTC
>VBAY01000036.1 GCA_005883085.1 Candidatus Bathyarchaeota archaeon | reverse complement strand
CAAAGAAAAAATGCGAACCATCTACGAGGAGTATGGACGAGCCTCACAAGACCTCCAAGACAGAATCAACGTGCTAGGATACACGTTGAACGAGCACCTCAAAGAAACCAAGGACCAGATCGGCAACACGCCACAACGATTGCTGAACCTTGAGACGAAATACGTGACCGGTGAAGTCAGCGAACAAGAATACCGCGGACAGCGGGAAGAGTTCAAGGGCCTACTACAGCGAAATCTTCACAGCATCGAAGAGATCAAGGACATGATCGAAGTCCTAACCCACATCGAAACGAGACCACTGGCGTCAGCAGATTTCAAACAGGCCAACCCACCAGCTCCACGAACTCTGATCGAGGAATGGGCGAGGAACGCGGTTCCACAACAGGCACCAGCCCCTACACAGCAGTTACCGGTCTCGACCCCGACTTCGCCAAGCGTCAAGTTCTCTGCAAGCTCCATTGTCTCAGAGAGACCATGGGCTCCACCCGCAACACCTACAACACCCCAATCAACCGACGCACTAGTCAGCGCCCCTATCTCAGCCCCGACCTCAGCGACTTCGCAAGTCCAAGAACAAGCTATACCCGTATCGCCGATTACTGCTGATCCCATCGTCGCCGCCCCTGTTGCCCCATTGACCCAGGTAAGCGATTCTACAGTTGACGACTCCTTCACGACAGCGCCAGCGCAAGAATACGTCGAGGATGTCGCAGAAGCGCTCGTCGTTAAGGTTGTCGATGATATGCCAATTCTTGATGCCTCCTCAGCAGTCGCGACAGCAGAGACAGAGGTTCAGCCAAGCATTCCAGGCACTGAAACTATTCCAGGCATACCCTCAGGACCAGACGTCTCCCAGCCAAACCTCCAACTGCCAAGCCAGTTCTACAAGGTCGTCTGTCCAAAGTGCGGCGCTGACGTTCCCAAGGCAGCGAAGGTCTGGGAGCTCAAAGGCGGCAAGTCCAAGAAAAACGTGCTTATCGGCCTCTTCCAGTGCCAAGACTGCCGGGTCAAGTTCAGAGAAGCCCTCACCAGGGACATCATCTAGAACCTCGAGAGCTCGGCTCCTCAGATTCCCTTCACGTTTTTTTCCCGTTTCTTTTTCGCGATGGTTAGCAAAGCCTTAAGTCGCAAGAACCTTCCCCGCTTCTCACCGTAAGGATTCAAAGAGGCTAGTGTTTGCAAGTGGAGAAAACAGAACCGAAACGTGTTGCACGTACAGAAAGAACACCGGAAAGAATTCCAGAAGGGGCTCCCGAAAGAGCTCGTGAGACCCGTCCTATGAGCCGGGCTCCCCCTGATGTTGTGTTCATCGGAAAGAAGCCATTGATGGCGTACGCGACGGCCGTAATGATGCACTTCAACAGTGGATCCAATCAATGCACCGTCAAGGCTAGGGGCCAGTCTATCAGCCACGCCGTGGACGTTGTGGAAGTTGTCAGGAATCGGTTTTTTCAGGGCAAACTCGTTATCAAGGAAGTAAAAATCGGGACTGAGCTGCTGGGAGAGGGAGACGAGCAGCGAAACGTGTCCACGATAGAGATTGTCCTGAGCAAAAACGACTGAAATTCTTACTTCATCATTCTAAGAGTGCTTAGACCCCAGGTTCTCTCCACGCTGTATAGCTTCACTTCCGAGATCACTAGAGGTTTCTTCATAGCGGACATGTTTTGTGGTGTCCATTCCATGAAGAGGGGTCTCTCCGGACTGTTCGTGTAGAGAGCTCGATCGACGAGGAAGAGTTTGTTCATGTCGTTGAGCGAGTTGTAGATTATCGCTTTGATCCGAAGATATTCCTCGCTCACGCAGTCGAGCAGGACTTGGTCTGTGTATCCTGAGTCTAGGACCGTTAGCTCTCCAGAAGGGCCTTGGTCAAGCTTCATTTGCTAAGCCAACAAACAAGCTCGTAGCTGTTTTGTTCGTCAACTAGTGTTGATGCAAACGGGTTATAATTGGTATCGCTACCCACGCATCCATAGTATGGAGAATGATAACCGGGGTGGTTACTATTCTACAGAAAGACATCCTTTCGGCAGAGTCTGCTGTAAGGTCGCGCGCGACTTGAGTAGGCCCCCGAGGGGTCGAAAAAAAATCGCCAGAACCGTTTCTAAGAGCGGTTTCAGAGGCTGGTTTCAGATTGCGATTTCAATAACGCGTTTCAAAAACAATTCCCAGAGCCTGATTCCAGTATGCGAATCCCATACTTCGATTCATGGTAGCTGTCTCATCCCGATTTTCGCCAAGAACTTGCGGTTCCACAGGTTTGGACTCGCAGCCTCATGTTGAACTCTTACTGCTTTGCCCAGATTGTTTCTCGGTTCTAGGGTTTGACTGTGAAGACCCCTGCTGCCTGTTTGGACTCGTCAAAGTCCTCTGTTCCCATATCCCTCAACTGCGTGCTTACTGCACTTAAGTCTGCAGGAGTTGAGCCCCACTGGATGGTGCCCGTGAAAGTGAATGAGTGTCCGATGTCTCCACTGTTGAACACAACCGCTAACCGAGCGTCGGACAGCGTCTGTCCAGGAAGCAATTGGAATACGACCGAGCTGACGGACAGCGTCCTTATGCCTGTGTCGCCGATTATTGATATTTGAACGCGCGCGTAGAGCGTTACATTGGTGTTGGGATTAAGCAAGCCGACCGTGAAAGTCTGAACGCCCCCATCTCTTGTGATCGAGAGGCGATGTCGCCAATGTAGTTCGCTGAACAATGGTGGACAAGTTCTAGCAACGACCTGAACTAGGACATGCTCTGACGCAGTGGAAGCACCACCAGTCCCGGTGACTGCTACGAGATAGTAACCTGGAGCTGTGCTGGCGTCCGCAGAGACAACAAGGGTAGAGGTAGCGAAGCCAGAGGAATTGAGAATCACGCTCGTAGGGTTGAGCGATGCTGCAGGCCCATTCGAAACCGGAGGAGAGACAAGAGAAGACAGCTGTATGGTTTCGGCAAAACTTCCTGGTCCCAGGAGGAAGATTGTGGAGACCTTGGAGGAACAGGTAAACACCTGGAGGAAGGTGGGAGAAGGAAGCACGGCAAAGGCCGATCCCACATGTACGGTAACAGCGACTGAGTGAACAAAAGTGCCGCTGGCTCCCGTAACGTTCACCACGAACAGACCCATTCTGCTAGCGACAACTTGTAATGACGCGTTGGCATTCTTGTTGGGAGAGAGGGAAAGACTGGGGGGAGAAAGGGACATAGTCAACCCCGTGAGGGGAGAGACAGATGTTGAGAAGGAGACTTGGCCCGCGAACCCGTTAATGCTCAAGCCCGTAATTGTAGAATTCAGCGGGCCCCCGGGAAAGGTGAAAAGGTCATCTGGTCGGGCAACCAAGGCAAAGTCCGGATTAGGAGGCGGTGGAGGTTGGAAGGGTACTGATACTCTAGAGCTCTTCGAGGCGGAAATCCCGAAACTGTCTGTCGCGATCAAAGTCACCGTGTAAATCTTCGCTATGGTGAACAGGTGCTGTACAACTGGATTCGTCGTAATGGTGGGGGGGCCGCCGTCTCCCCACTGCCAGGAGTACTTCTTGATTATGCCCTGAGGGTTGGTTGAGAGGCTCGCAGAAGCATTGAAGGTTGCGGTTACTCCTGCATAGGGGCCTGGAGGAACGATGGTGAAGTCCGTGATGGGAGGCATGCAGAGCCGGCCGCTTCCCTCTGGGCAGTCGATGTTTGTGAAATACCCGTCAGACGTATCGGAGGGCACGATATCTGGATTTACTCCACTGGTCAGAACGGCCGAGAGCATGTGAATTTCCGACAATCCTTTCCCAACGATGTTTAACGTGACTTTGAAGAGTGTGCCGCTTGTAGGCGCAAGGGTCGCTGTCGCGGTCAGGATGAGCGCGAGCGAAATTATTCCTGGGGTGTCCTGAGAGAAACAGGAGGGTCCGAACCCGTCGACGCAATTCCGCACAACTATCGGGGTTCCTGCAGTATTCAAGACGGTGCTACTGTAGTCGAGCGGGGCGATGGCCTTGAGGACTGTTGTGTTGTATGAGAGGACGACACCGAAGCCGTTGATGGAAGGCGCTGCTGTCACATTGATCTCAAAGACGATGTGGCCAGAGACCATGGTAAGATCTGCGATTCTAGATGGGTTGACCGCGACTAGGGCCGCACCCGGAACCGGCTGGGCGGGAGTGGATGATGCCGCGTGACTCGAAGAAACGGTATACATGTTCGGGAGTGAGAGGCTGAGGATTATCAGAACGATCAAAGCCGACAAACCAGGTTTCACAAGCAAGATCATCAAGCTCGGGATAAGTGGGGTTGGCGCTGAAAATATTAAGCCTGCCGGTGGCCATCGCAACTTTTTCCCTGGATCATCCGCCGATTCGGAGTTTTAGCACATCACGAACGTTGAAGAATGAGTTGGAGCGGGCTTGCCTTCTTCCCCGAGACGCTCGTAGGTATTACAGCTAACGCTTAAACATTGAGTGTCTAACTTCCAGTTGCGGGTCCCGCTTTTTCGATTCACCATAGTCGATACTTATTGTTAGTAGTTCGAGTCTCCCCTAAATGCAGACTATTCGTCGTTTGGGTCCTACCGTCGCAATTCTCTCTGACCGGTTACCGCTTAGTCCTAACACGATTTTGAGCCACTGCCGTTCGAATCAGATCTTTCAAGGCTGGCTCGTTGATCTTGTCCTCTTCATGGAGGTCTATCGCCCGGGTTTTCTTAGCTTCAAGCCCGGCATTGAAGAGCTTGTGGAGATCCGGAAGACTCGCGCCTAGGAAAAAGTTCATTTTCACATTTCCCTTGAAAGCACCTACAGCCAAGACCAGCCCGTTGTGAGCATACACCGCGGTGTTCCATTTCCACTCCTCAGCTATCGCGGGGTCAGAATCGTGAACGATCTTGCGAAGCTTGGCCATCGTCTTGCCACGCCAGTCTGTAAGTTCTATGATTTGCTGGTCGATAAACTTGGACGGGATCATTGGAGCCTCCATATTGTTGCATCTTTATTGAACTTGGCTTGAGTCGGAAGTTTTGTCACCGTAGATAGTTGTAAGCGAGTAGCGTCATGAACTCTGGAAAACCATCACTGGTCACAAGAGCATCAAGCAATTCTCCCGCGATCTTGTAGTTGTTCGCGTCTTGGGATTGCGGTCTGGCACCCGTTGTTATCCTCGCCATCTCTTGTCTCAAAATGGTTCGAAACAACTCCTGCGTAATTGTCGATCCATCGAGAAGCTTGGCAGAATGATGAATCCACTGCCAGATCTGCGCTCTACATATTTCCACTGTAGCGGTGTCCTCCATCAGGCTGTTGATGGCCACACAACCCAGACCTCCTAGCCAAGATTCTAGATACTTTATGCTAACCGCAACATTTGCCCTCAAAGCCTGCTCACTAATCTTTGGCTCTGGTACTCCAAGGAGATCCTCGCGAGTTATCTCCGCAATCACGTTCACGTTTTTGGATTCGAAGGAAGGCTCATCGAAGACACTCTTGACAACGGGTACAAGCCCTGGGTGGGCGACCCAGGCGCCTTCGTATCCCTCGGCAGCTTCTCGCTTCTTATCAGCAACTACCTTGTCGATGGCTTCCTGGGAATGGGGGTCGCCTTTGATCGGGACTTGAGCGGCCATTCCCCCGATCGCGTAAGCGCCACGTCTGTGGCAGGCTTGAGCAAGTAGAACTGAACAAGACCTCAGGAAGGGCGTGGTCATGGGGAGCAGCGGTCTTTCGGGAACTATGAATCTCAGGTCGTGGCCTATGAACTTGATCAGGCT
>VBAY01000123.1 GCA_005883085.1 Candidatus Bathyarchaeota archaeon | reverse complement strand
CTCCATCCCAGAGTATGATGTCAGCTTCCTTCTCTGCGGATCGTAGAATCTGTTCGTAGTCTATGCCTGCGTAGACCACAAACCCGTGTTCAATGTGCGGCTCATACTCCTCCCTCTCTTCAATAGAGCAATCCGCCCTGTCTAGGTCTTCGAACGAAGCGAATCTCTGAACTCCTTCCTTAGTGAGGTCGCCATAGGGCATAGGATGTCTGATTACCACGACCTTCTTGCCAGCATCTCGAAGAGTTAGAGAAATCTTTCTCGAGACGGTACTCTTCCCAGCTCCGGTCCGCACCGCCCCAACCGAGACCACTGGCAATCTTGAGCGAAGCATTGTGTTCCTCGGGCCGAGCAACTGGAAATCCGCTCCTGCAGCCAGCGCAGAGGATCCAATATGCATCACATCTCCGTAGGACAGGTCGCTATAGGACAGTATCGCCAGGTCCGCTTTCATTTCTTTGATCAGACGAGGAAGTTCTTTCTCCGCGAATATGGGAATTCCTTTCGGGTATCTTGGCCCAGCAAGCTCGGGTGGGTAAGTTCTTCCCTCTATTCCCGGGATCTGGGCCGCTGTAAACGCAACTACTTCGTGATCAGGCGAGTTCCGAAAGACCATGTTGAAGTTATGGAAATCCCTGCCTGCAGCTCCAACTATGATCACTCGTTTCATCTGAACCCGCTTGTCGGCGGTCCGCCCTGAGCGAGCTATATAACTTGGTTCACCACGGAGCTGAGAGTCTTGTCACAAGGACCCGCATCAGAGGTTTCCCGACCCAAAGTCTCCTTTTTGATCGAAGGATTAGGGGAGGCACAAGGAGAATTTTTCAGGTTTGCCGCCCCTCGAACATCTGATGCTCTTCTGCGTAATCTTCCTGTTAACGGAAGGGCAGTGAGATACGGGGAAGAGATCTATTTCCAAGTCACAGTAAAGGCTCCAGGCGAGAAGCCCCGCAGCAACATGGAAGTGGGGTCATTAGGTTATTGGCCACAAGGGGACGCAGTTTGCGTCTTCTATGGTCCAACTAGACCCTATAGTCCAGTTAATCTCTTAGGCCGAATAACCCACGGGCTTGACCTATTCAAGCAGGTGAAGGAAGGTACCGTAATAACGATAAGGAAGGCTTAGGCGGCGGCTGGCTGGTAGATTCTGATCCTCGCGTTCCCACCGACCAGCCTTACGAGCCGTTTCTTCTCGAGATCTTCCAGAAGATCCTTGGCCACGCTAAGTCTGAGGTTGAACTGCGAAGCTATTGAGAATGGTGTGATCGCTCCCATCTTCTGGACCTCAGCGAGGAACTTTGGGTCAGAGATGTCGGGGCTCTGTAATCCTCTTGGTCTCTTCTCCACAACTGTCTTTGCCTTTCCCTTCTTCGATCCAGGTTCTTCTTTCTTGTCCGTCTGATCTTGGGTCCTTTCCATTTGTGCCATGCTTTTCTTCTTGGCGCCGCCCATGATTCTTCAACTCTTTCCTAGGTCTGCTGGATAAATAGGTTACCGGAAAGGTGGGGAAACCCTTATTCGCTTTATGTCTCAGCGATGCCTTGCGTTGCTTTGAGGCTCGTAACTGTTAAGCTTCCTGAGAAGCTCATTGACGATGTTGACCAGTTGGTCAAGGCTGGAATCTATCACAGCAGAAGCGATGCCATTAGGGCTGCGGTTCGCGATCTCCTGCGACGTGAGTTATGGCAACCGGGCCAAGCTTAGTCGTCTGAAACGACAGACGCTTTTGCGAATTCTGCAGCTGCCTTTCCGGGGCTCTGTGCTTTTGTGATTGATCTTCCGATTATGAAGTAGTCTGTTCCCGCCTTAAGGGAGCGGGCTATTTCTCCGCCTTGGGTTCCCACTCCCGGTGAGAAGATTGGCACACAGGTGCCCAGAATTTCTTTGACCCTTCGAACTATGTTGGGCCTGGTCGCCCCTACAACTGCGCCATCGGCCTTCCACTCGACAGCTTTTTCAGCGAATATTTCGAACTCCGGTCTAGTCTCCTTGGATCTGCCCATCAACACTTTCTGTCCGTATCCCTCAGAGGCTCCTGGATGGCTCATGTAGACGAGCGCAAGGAGTCCCATGCCCCGTTCGTGGGCGAGCTCGAAGGTGGCTTCTAGCCCTCCTTTCCATCCCGCAAATGGGTTGACCGTTATGGCGTCGAATCCATGGTCGAGATAGGTTCGTGTGATTGCATCGTTTGTCTCGTCGATGTCATTGAGCTTGTCATCCATTATAGTGGTGAGTCTGTAACCATGTATCGTCTTGAGCAAGCGAGCAGTCTTCTCCGGACCGACGCTCAGAATTGTCTGGCGTCCAAACTTCACTGCGCATATTGACCGGCGAGTTTGTTCTACCAGATCGATGGCTCCGTCAAACACCTCTACAGGTCTTGCATTGTGAGCATCGATGGCGAGAACTATTCGGCTCTTGTTGGATCGTGAAGATTGAAGGATTCGTTCTTTGAACGGGTTCTTGCGGTTCTGCCTCAATTGGGCCTTGGACCCTTTGGCATCCAGCCTAGTTCATGGTTAAGGTTTTCTAGAGGCACTCGTTTTGGCGGCGCCTTGAATCCGTAGGATGAGACTGCGTTCAGTGCTCCGCTCTGTTCTTTTTCCGCTGCGAGCTTCATCATTCGTATTACGTCTGTTAGGATGCCTGCGCATGCAGGTCCATCTTCAAGGGAAATGCGCATGTCGAGGGTGAAGTCTGTCCCTGCGAAGTATTCTCCTTTGATCCAAAAGTAGCTAGTCCGGCGGTTCTCCATGAAATCCACGAAATCAGACGACCCGGCGACTATCGGGAACTTGTATGGTACAGCGGCGGCGACAGCCGCGGTCTTTATCCCCCGCTTGATCTCGTACCTCTTCTTGTCAAGGGCTAGTTGTGACTCCGTTCCTCCCCCAATGTCGAGTTGGTATGTTTCTCCAATCTGGGTGCCCCTCTCGACTAGCAAGGATAGGAGGTTCTTGTGGAGGATGGTTGAGCCAATCTGGTCCATAACGTCATCGCCTACAACAAGCGCCCCTTTCTTCCTGTACTTGGCTTGCCATATCTTGTTCGAAGCTATTTTTGCCGGGGTAGCATTGATGAACGAACTGCCTGTTATCAGTGCTGCGTGGGCGTACATCTCGCTGGCCTTTGATGCGCCTGTTGGAGTGAGATTGACCAACACATCCGTCTTAGTGTCGCCGAGAACCTTGGCAATGTTGGCGGGTTTCGCGCTACTTGGTTGTATTTTGTCGCCTGCGACAGGCGATATTCCGTCCAAAGGCTGGGTCATCTGGACCTTGACCCCCATGGGGCGCACTTGAACGATTTTTCTCGTGTTGTTCGGTTCTGCGTAGATTGCTTCGGACAAATCCTTCCCGACCTTTCTCTCATCGATGTCAAAGGCAGCGACGAACTTGATGTCTGATACTTTGAAGGGTCCCACCTTCTCGTTCATTAGTCCAACTTTCTTCTGGGCAGAGCGGTAGAATTCTGTTCCTTGGACCAGGCTTGAGGCGCAGTTTCCAACTCCTGCGATGGCGACCCTAATTTCTCTTAGCAAGATGATTACCCGCGTTGCTGGAGAGAATGCTTACTGCTGAAAAGTCTTTGGCCCGGGCTTATTTCGGAAAGAGCGGAAAGTCGATAACGTCAATGACCTTTGTGTAGAAGTACTTTGCATCTGTGGCGGCATTCGTGAACTCCAGTTTTTCGCCATGCGGTTTTGCTGCCAGATATTTGAGAAACGGCCCTGGTGGCGGGATCATAGACGATGTGTAGAAGAAGACTGGAAGGGCATCGGAGTCATAATAGTGTTCGAAAGGTATGCAGTTGCCCAGTATGTGTTGTTCTCCTCTCCGGAAGTGCCACAGAGGAAAGACGTTACCGTCTCGCATTGAAAGTGTGAGTAGAACCCTGGCCAGCGACTTTGTGTCTTGGAGCTCAGTCAAAACAGGGTCGCGAGCATCTGGAAAGTCGCCTTCGATACTCTTTGCGAAGGCGTCTGGCAAACTTTTCACGTCGATAACTAAAGCGTACTTGAACCGAGTGTCATCGGCCTCGTCGCAAAATTGCCATTCCTCTCCTTTAGGAGAATCGCTCTTGTATGCGAGGAAGGGTTTGGTCCTGTCAAAGTCCACTTCAGTGTAAGCTAATATCGGAATATCTCCATCCCAGTACATGTACGCGGTGAAGAATGCTAGAGTGTTGCTGGATTTGTGCCTGAAGCTCCAAATCATTTGGGATCCTTCGGTTAGGCCCAGTGCCAACCGGGCGAAATTCTGAAGGTCTCGAACGTGTACGGGCATTGGGGGCTTGATTGGCTCCATTGTCAATTCGCGTTCGCTCTGCCGACGAGTTCTCAGTGCCATTAAGACTTGGCTAGCGCTAGACCAATCGTCTTTCTTACCTGAAAAGGTCCATTTCTTCCGGTCTCAGAAGGTCCTTACCCGTGCCTTTACCTCGTTTGATCTTGTATCCTCTAACTAGAGCGGCTGGGATCTTGTCTGCTTTGTTCATCACCAGTTCTCCGGCGGAGGCAAGCTCGTCTGCGACGGCAATCTCGGTCACATGGAGCGTGTGCCGGTACATGTCCCGGGTACCTCGATAGTCGTGGATTGGCTTCATTCCAGAGATTCCTATTGCGAAGTTGACCTGGCCCATCCTCCATGCCCGGCCGAAGGTGTCGGTTATGATGACGGGTATTGTTTTTCCGGTGAGTTTTCGGATTGTCTTGCCGATGCGGTCGGCGGAAGCGTCGGGATTTAGGGGTAGGAGTGTAAGGGTATCTTTCCCCTTTGCGACGTTCGACGCGTCAACACCAGCGTTCGCGCAGATGAATCCGTGCCTTGTTTCGGTGATTAAGTGTCCAGCCTTCATCCTAATGATCTTTCGAGTTTCTCGTAGGATAACTTCTACCTGGCGCGGATCCTTGCCTGCCTCCTTTGCAACGAAGGATGCGAAAGGAGAGGGCGTTACTTTAGAGAGGTTTACGACTCGGCCTTCTGCTTTTGAAACAACTTTCTGAGAAACAATTGCGACATCACCTTCTTGAAATTCCTCTCCCTGGTCCTTCAGACTGGCTACAATGATCTCGCCAAGATTATCGCCAGACTCAATGTTTGGGATCCCTTTCACGGGAATTATGCTGAGCAAAACGATGCTAACCTCCGGAGAAGAAGGATGTCAACTTCTTCGCACCCGTGAGTTCTTCGTAATCCAGGCCCACTGCGTCTAGGACCTGTTCGAAGGTTGACCGGATGTATTCGTTGTATTTTTCCACATCAATCTCGTGAATGCTTGCCAGTTGAACGGGCTTGACTCCGCTCCCGGTTGTGACTTTGACGAAGCTGACTAGGTCGCCGGCTCTGACGTCGCCGCCCTTGTTGCTCAATTGCTGGGCCGCCTTAACGTGCTGCGGCGTCGTTTTCGTGTAGCTGGCGACGGATTTTCCAATCATCATGTTGAAGGCCAAGTCATCCAGTGAGTATTTCCTGTTTCGGAGCTTGCTGTACGAATCTTGTACAAGATCCTTGATCTTGACCCTCGCCACGTCGAAATCTATTGGTGTTTTGACCTGACCCAGAATCTCAATCAGTTGGTTGAACGTGTTCTTGAGGAACTCGGGGATGTGTCTCTTCTTACCGGTGAGTCCCTTGATGTCAACTTTGTTGTCAGGGTGAACTCCGAGGTAGTTTTTCTTTCGGAGGCTGAGGGCGACATATCTGTAGTTTTTGTCGACCTCGAGTTCCATTCCGAGCTCCTTTTTGGACCACCGGATTAGCTCGTCAAGTCTCTCCCTAGCCGGGGTGCCAAGGAAGAGCGAGTCAGTGTCGCCGTAGAACACCTCTATTCCTAGTCGTTTTGCTTCTTGAATCGTGTTTGTTAT
>VBAY01000122.1 GCA_005883085.1 Candidatus Bathyarchaeota archaeon | reverse complement strand
GCTGGAGCAAGAGGTCTTCAACCATGTCTTCAAGTTGAATCCACGCCAGGCTGTGATGCTGGGGTTACACGAGTACGATGGATTGTTGCCAGACGTTTCGCCTGGTGGATTGAAGTCTTGGACAGACAAGGCTGTTGGATTGCTGGATCGTGTCAGAAGCGAGAGTCATGGGCTGGACAAGGACGGGCGGCTGGACGCGTTGTGTTTGGAGACGATGCTGGAGCGGATGTTGTTCGATGTCGAGGATCTCCGGGGTTACGCGACTAGGCCGAATCTCTACTCGATGCAGTTGAGCTTGACGCCCTACATTTCCCGGGAGTATGCGCCTGTTGATGCTAGAATCGGAGCAGTGAACAAGCATCTGGGCAGGGTCCCAGGTTTTCTGGACCAGGCTTCAAGGAATCTGGACAAGACGCTGGCGCAGCCGATTGTTGATGTTGCTTCGAAGCAGGTGCAGGGTGTTCTCCGGGACGTGGATGGGAATGCGACGCAGGAGGCTGGAAAAGCTTCCGCGCCGATCCGGAATGAATTTGAGAACTTGAAACGGGATGCTGGGGTCGCCATGGCCTCTTTCGTCGAAGAGCTCAGCGAGGAACACTCTCTCTCAATGGACTTTGCGCTGGGAAGAGAACGATTCCAGAAATTGCTGTGGGTGAACGATCGGATCAACAGGCCGGTAGAGGAGGTTCTGCAGATGGGATTACAAGATCTCGAATCAAACCTGAAAGCATTACGAGAACTGGCGGAAAAGATTGGACCGGGACAAACCGTTGCAAGTGTCGTTGATGGAATTCAGGAGAACCATCCTACAGCTCATCGGTTGATCGACGAGACAGCTGAGGGATTGAGGGACCTGGAGCTGTGGCTTAGAGAACACGATCTCGTCTCTATCCCAGCGGGGACGAAGGTCAGGGTAGTTCCGACTCCGATGCACATGCGGGCAACGACTACTGCTGCGATGTCGTCACCAGGCCCATTCGAGAAGGAGGGCTTGGAGGGATTGTACTATGTTACGCCTCCGGAGGACTCATGGGATCCAAAGACCCGGGAAGAGTGGCTGCGTCACCTAAACTATGTGACGTTGAAGGATATCTCGATCCACGAAGTCTTTCCCGGCCATTATTCTCATAGGGTGTTTCAGCGAGAGTTTGGGAAGTCTATGACTAGGAAGGCGTATTGGAATTATGCGTTCGGCGAGGGCTGGGCACACTACTGCGAGGAAATGATGCTTGACGAAGGTTACGGGAACGAGGCATTGCGGTTGATCCAGTTGAAAGAAGCGTTGCTGAGGGACTGCCGGTTCATCGTCTCGTTCTGGATGCACACTCAGGGTCTTGGGGTGGATCAAGCGCGCCAGTTCATCATGGAAAACGCGTACATGGAGACCCTGCCGGCGGAACGGGAAGCGCTACGAGGGACCTTTGATCACTCGTACTATGGGTATACTCTAGGGAAGCTGTTCATCAAGAAGTCCAGAGAACACTTCTTCCAAACACACCCATCCGCGTCTGCTAGGGAATTCCATGATAGGCTACTGGGGCTTGGAGGCGTGCCGGTTGGCCTCTTGGAAGAACTGATTGTCTAAGGGACCTCGGTGTCAGTTTGTTAATGTGCTGGTAGCTTCGAATTGATAGAGGGTCTTCCCTCTTGGAGAGTAGGGTTGATTCTGGTCTCGAGATTAGGCGAATCCTACTGTTGACGAGGCTGAAGGATGTCTCGAAGGGTATGACGTTGCCGCAGCTTGTCAAGGATTGTGGGAAAGTCTCAGGGTGGAATATTCCCGGGAAGACTGCGTGGGAGGTTGTCCAGCACGTTGTTCAGACGCTGATCGATGACAAACTGGTTTCGCTGGGAACGAAGTTCGTGGTCACGGTGAGGGGCCGGGAGTATCTTGAGGACCCTTTGAAATGGCGTATTGACGATAGAACGACTGAGGAGCTTGCGGATAACATGTTCTGGAAGGAGATCTACGATGTGTTCGACAAAGCTTACCGCAGACTGAAATCTAGGATCCCGCGTTGAGAATCTTGACTGATCAATATCGGGCTAAAGCGAAAATTAGGGCGTGATCGATATGATGAGCCAATCCGGATACCTCACCTCGCGTGAGACGGAGATCATTCGGATTCTAAGGGTCTTGAGCGAAGCCACAGACGGCTTCGTGGTGATAGGAGGATACGCTGTCAATGCTTTCGGTCAACACCGGTTCTCTGTCAACTGCGACCTGGCCACCAGCCGGGACAATGTTCCTGTCATAGATGCGATACTCCTCGGCGAGGGGTACGAGCTGCGAAGAAAGGAGGCTCTCCCGCCCATTGGCGTGACAATCAGGGAATACAGCAAATCGGTCGGAGGAGAGCCAGTATCCGTGGAGCTCTTCGTGGACACTGTCGTCAGTACAACAACCCGGGGAATCTGGACTTACAGGTTCATACATGATAATTCTGTAGAAGCAATCGTAGTGGGAGCGACAGACTCCACTCCGTCTAGGGTGGCACAGAGAAACCTGCTCGTCGCGATCAAGTTGCACACAGGCAGGACAGAAGACCTTGGAGACGTTGTAATGCTATCGGAAAGAGTCGACTGGAATACCGTCGCGAGATGCGCGGCCTGCGGATCAAAAGAACAACTGATAGAACAGATTGATTCCGGGATCACAGAGATCTCTTCCGCAAAATTCGCATCCGAACTGAAATCCACGTTCGCCATCCGAGGCGATCCAACATTCCGAATCAAGCAAGCGAATCTTGACCTTCACTCGCTTAGAACACTTGTCGCCGAGCAAAAATTTAGTGATTCCCTATAGAAGCGACAAACAGCCTTCTCATGGCTGGAACTCTTTTCTAACCATAATCGCCGTGGCCACTCTTTCTCCCAGCGTGCCGTCTGGATCTAGGAAGCGGTAGTGCTCTCCACAATCTACCACAGGTCTCCAGTGGACGTGAGCGACCTTCACTGGTCCCTTCTCCGTTTCGGTTGTTATGAAGAAGACTTCTCCTGGCTCGAAAATGTCCTTACCATCATGCTTCCTGCGCTCTGACTGTGGAACTAGGTGAGCCTTTTGGACCAGCTCCAAATGTTCGGCCCTAACAGTCTCTTCCGCGTGAAAGATCGTGTCGGCTATTTTCCAGGGTTTGAGGCGCTTTCCATCAGCCTTCATTGTGATCTTCATTCAGGCCTCTTCCGTTACTAGAGGTGAACTGCGAGGCTCTTAGCCGAAGTGAAACCCTCAGCCCAGCAAGCCCGGACACATCTCACTTCCTCTCTCGTAGAGGGTCGAGCGATAGGCGGGCTAAGTTGTCAATTAGTAGAGATGCGATGTAGTCATCATCAAACGGTTAGGCTAGTTTTTGACTCCACGGGGGGTTTAGGTTCAAGCCTTCGCCGGTTATTGTGGAGTCTCAATCCAGCAGCAGCATACTTCCAACCGGCAACTTGGGCACTCTGTCGGCGACTTCGAGCTTCGACACTCTTCGGGTGGACAATCGCAGTCAGCACAGATAATCCTCAAAAGAGATCTCCAACATATTCAAGGCGTTGAGGTATATCTACTGTGCTTTTGGACGGGGCGTATTACCTCGTTTGCCAGGAGGGAGTGAGGAACGTCCAATAACGATCCTAAGAGGCTTGTCGGGTTCTCTAGGACACCAACGCAGTACCGAATGACTCTGCCGCGAAGAGAGGATTTTGTTTACGTCAAATGCGGAGCGGACATACTCATCAACGGACTGAAGACAGACCTCAGGGCTGAAGCTCGATGTCCATTGTGCGGGAACGTCACTCTTTTCCACATCGACAATCGACGAATCAAAGATCTTACCCCTAGAGAGCCGAAGCTTCATGTCGTTGAACTCGAATTGGGGTCGGGACGCCTGAGCATCAAGTGTGAATCCACCCATATTTTTGACAGGAAAGAATGCCTCGCCAAGTGGCTGTCAACCTATACCGGAAAACCCGGCCTGGTAATCTCGCTACCCGAATACATGGATTCTCTGAGCCAGCGGCTACCAACGAACGTATCACCAACATGAACCTCACTCGATTGCAAAAGACCGGCTGGATGAGCATCAACAGTCAACTAGGGCGGATTCCGGGCTAAGTCTTTATGACAAATCAACGACTACCATTGGAGGGGCCTATTCCCATTTGAGTAGTCGAGCGGTAGAATAATCTTGAAGTCTAGCGAACGGGAACTCTTGACCGGGATGGGGAACTGTTACAGTTCATGTCACGAGGACTTTGAACATACCGTGGAGATGGTTGGTAGTGCTCGGGGTTTGACGGTCGATCAGGTGAAGAGGATGCTAGAGGATATTCGCGAGAAATATGGGACCGATGCAGACTATCAGAAGCTTCGGGGCCGGCTACCGAAGGATTTTCCTCTGTAAGAGGTCGGAATGGAATGACGAAGTGTCCTTGTTGTGGTGTGGGTTTTCAGAAGCATGATGACTTCGATGATCTTGCGGGTCATTTTGTCGCGATGGCGGGTCAGAGTGATGCGGGGCATGTCATGTGGCTGAACAGGAATATTACCAAGGAGAAAACGGATCGGAAGACCTTGTCGGGGTTGTTGAGGGAGTTCTTTGATCTTGGAGGCAATAGTCTAGAGTCGTGGGTTAAGAGGCGCTTTATCGAGAAGTTCTATGGGGCAAGTCCGCACCCGTTTGTCCTAGCGTTGCAGCATCCTAGCCGCGCGGTGTTGCTGGGGTATGTTGTTGAGCATCAGCACTTCCTTCGTCAATGGGTCAGATCGTGCAGCTACATCATGGCCCGGACAGACGAGATGGACGTGGTCTTGTATGAACTCGACAATATCAAAACGGAATACGGCGGTGTAGGGACGGGCCAGCCGAGCCATTATGAGCTGTTGTTGAGGATGGGCGAGAGTCTTGGTCTAGATCGGGAGAAAGTGTTTCGGATGGCACCGTTGGTGGATACGAGAGAGGCGATTCGTGTCTGGGATAGTATCTGTCGGGATGATCATTGGGTTGAGGGTATGGCTGCGATGCATGGTCTGGAATTGATCGCGAATCGGAAGTTGAAGGGTGAGGGTGCGAGTATCGGCTATTTTGATCCTGTGATATTGAAGAACGAGGAGATATCGAAGGAAGCGAAGGCGTTCTTGCGGGAGGGATATGAAGCGGATGTGGGACACTCCGAACAAGCGCTGGGTCTCGTGGAGAAGTACTCTAGGTTGTATGGAAATATGGACGATGTGCAGGCGACATTTCTTCGCTCGATTGATTATTTTGACCGGTATTTGATGGCGCGTTTGGTGAGGAGTAGACAGTTTGAAAGTTCCTGAGAAGGGCTGCGCGATCTGCCAGGCAACATGGGGCGATTATTGGGAGGAGGTCGAAGGACAACGCATGTTCTTCTGTTGCGATATTTGCGCGATCGAATTCAAGAACATGGTTAGCGAGGTGAAGAAACGGACCGGATGGAAGACTCTTGATGAGATCAAGATGACCGGGAACTATCGAGGACGGGAATGCACGGCGTTGTATGGGGGAAAGAGGTACAGTTTCAATATTCGGTTTGACTCGAAGGGTGGTATAGACGCTTTCAGCGAGCGGGTCCCACCAAGAGTGTGATGGGATTTTGTGAGAAAAAGAGGGGGTTCGGGCTGTCTTAGAGCCCGAGTCCGGCGCCTAGGGTGTAGATGGCGCTGGTCGGCTGTGTCTCGGTTGTTCCATCGGACAGGTTCGCGGTTATCGTCACCTGGTAGATGTCTCCTACGACAAGCAGTAGTGGTAGAGTGGTTGTCTCAGCTGACGCTGATTGACCGGGTTGCAGCGGGAAGGCAGTGCTCCATGTGAATGTCACTGGTTGGCCGGAGAGTTGCACTGATACCGAGTTGATGGGAACGGTCCCGGTGTTCTCGCCTTGGATCTTGAAGTCGGGGCTGTTGCCTCCCTGTAGGTTTGTGTTGTCAATATTTATCGAGTTCACTTGGAGGTGGTGCTTGGTTTGGAAGAAGGTTGAGCCCCCGGTCTGTACTGCAATGTTCGTGTGCTCACAATCGATGTCGTTGCTGGT
>VBAY01000100.1 GCA_005883085.1 Candidatus Bathyarchaeota archaeon | reverse complement strand
CCACATTGGAAACGCGTGCTTACCTTCAGATGCTGGACCGAAGCAACATTGGGGTAGATGAGCTCGCTGAAACCCTCGCGCTCTCAACCGAGAAGACAAAGGATCTCCTTCTGACGATGACTACGAGAGGTCTCATCATAAAGGCGCCCGGACCAAAGGACGCCTTCAGCGCACTTCATCCAAGAATGACGATGACGAACATCTTCAAGATCTACGAGAAGATGGTTGTTCAGGACCTGAGAGACCGGCGTGCTACCGTCGATCGAATGGTGAACCTCTTAACACCGATTTTTGACGAGAGAAAGAACTAGGGAAGCAACAAGAGCATGGCCGCAGAGACCGAGCAGGCAAGCCAGGATTCCGAAACGTCTGGTACTTGGGCATCGTGAGCCTCTTCACCGACATCTCGTCTGAGATGATTCTCGGCGTCCTCCCTCTCTTCGTAACCATCGACCTTGGGGCGACCAAAGAGCTTCTTGGACTAATGGAAGGCGCCGCCGACTCGCTAAACTATGCATTCCGAAGTTTTGCTGGGGTAATCTCGGATCGAATCGCAAGCCGGAAACCCTTGGTAATAGTTGGTTACGCACTTTCCACGGTCGCCAAGCCGTTCTTTTCTGTCACCAGTAACTTTGCAATGGCCCTTGTAGTAAGGCTGACTGATCGTGCTGGAAAGGGAATTCGAACCTCTCCGCGTGACGCTCTGATAAGCGACTCCGTTAAGGAAACCGTGAGCGGGCGCCTTCGGCCTGCACCGGTCACTCGACCAGCTCGGCGCCATAATTGGGCCCATTCTGGCCTTCTTCCTCATACCCGTTATCGGGATCAGAAACCTATTCCTCATCTCACTCGTCCCAGGCTCAATCGCAGTAGTCGTGCTGGTATACTTCGTGGTCGACAAGGGCGGCCTCAAGAAAACAATGAGCATATTCAAGAATGCGGGAAAGGTTCTGAACCGAAAGTTCACCACCTTTCTGATCGTAATTGGAATCTCCGCTATTGGGGCATACAACTTTTCATTCGTCCTTGTGAAGGCAAACGCTCTTGGCGTAGACCAGGCCACGGTTCCACTGGTCTATGCGATCTTGAACGTGGCAACAGTCGTGGCTGGGCTGCCGGCAGGGTTGCTGGCTGACAGAATCGGAAAGGACAAGGCCCTCATAGGTGCGTTCGGACTTTTCGCCCTCTCCACCGTTGCCAGTATACTTACAACTAGTGGAGTTGTTCTGGCCTTTGGAATCGCCTTCATCTACGGGCTATACCTCGGCACTTCCGATACCATGCAGCGTGCTGTGATTCCGTTCTTGACTGCGGGAGAATTGAAGGGAACCGCCTATGCCCTCTACTATCTTCTCTTGGGCGCCTGCTCGCTGGTCGCGAACTTCCTGTTTGGCGCTTTATGGGACCAAGTTTCTTCGACCGCAGCTTTTTCCTACAGCCTCGTAACGTCGCTTGCCGCAGTCGTTGGTCTGACTGTTCTCACCTTTTCGTGGGGTAAGACCCGCAGTGCTGTCTCTGTCGCGAATTAGTTCTCTAGATTATTAGTCGGATTCAGAAGACTGTTCCGGAATCGGATTAGGACTGTACCGTTTCTTGTCCCTATTCTCTTGCAGAATATCGGCGAACGGCTCGCTCTCTTCTTCGGCTTCAGCTTCAGCGTTCTCTTCAGCATCTTGGGATTGCATGCTCTCCTCAGCTGGGGCGTTCTCTTCGGGTAGACTCGCTTCATCCATGGATTCGGCCGGCGATGGACTTGCTTCGACTGGCTCAGAAGTAGAAACATCAGGGGCGGGGCTCGTTGGGATCTCGACCAAGGGGGTCTCTGGAACCACTTCGATCGCAGTGGACCTCTCGTCCGAGGTCTCGAGGGACGGTTCTTCAGGTTCTGACGGAGCGGTAAGGTGCTCTCTTTCCCGGGGAATTATTGCTCTTGGATCTTTGACACCGTAGAATCGGTCTGTGAAATATGAATAAACGTCAATCATCTGGGCGGCCGGATGGGCTGGAAACTCATCTTTGAGCTGGCAGAGAGCGCAAAGAACAGTCGCATGACCAGTCTGCTTGTCAATCGTCACCCTGACGGCTTCTTCGCCGCATCGTGGGCAGGTAAAGACTGTGGGGAGTTTCTTCTTGACGATTCTAACTACTCGGCGTCTTCTTCTCCCCAACCCAAACGACTCTCATCTTCAAAGGGGATGGAGTCAATATTTACCTTTGGGCGAGCGTCCCAACAGCCCATCTCTGATATAGCCGTGTTTGAACGGCGAGTGAGAAGGGGGTTTGAGAGTTTGAGAGGCATGTTCAGCGAATCAGAGGAAAAACTGTTGAAAAAATGTGCGTTGGGCAGAATCTGCACAATAGACGCACATGGGTACCCTCATTGCGTGCGGGTTGATTTCTTGTATCGTGGAGGCTTGGTATACGTTGGAAGCAAGGTTCCAAGACTCTGGCATGGACATATTTCTGAAAACCCCAAAGTCGCGTTTGAGATAGATGTCTATGAACGCGGGGACGATGGGCTTTTCGATTTTCGAGGACTGATGCTCAAAGGCGAAGCTCACCGGGTCGCAAAATCTGAAGAGAGAAGGAAAGCAGTGAAGTTATTGCAAGACAGACATCCAGGAGCTCCGTTCGGCGACAATCCGATAGTTGTGCGCATAATTCCGAGAAAGCGATACCGATGGGGACCTTGGAACAAAATCGCGTAGACATATCCTGGACCAGACAAATGAATTGGCAAAACCTGCAACAAAATTTACCTTTGTCTCCGTTGATCCGTCCCTCTAAGCGGTTTGACCAGTCTTCGACGCAAAGTTTGACTTTTCCAGAGGAAGGGTCCATACCAGGGCCAGAATTCCACCCACCAGAGCGAAAAGTGGAGCCACAAAAAGGAGTGGAGAGAAGTCTTCGAACCTAGCGGGCAGACCGAATTTGGCTTCCCCAGGAAGAGATAACCAGTCGTACAATGAGATGATTATAATAGCGAGACTCGAGAAAATCGCCCATTTCGATCTCTTGTAGAGAAGACCTCCAAGAAATATTATGATCGCTCCCGTTGCTGTTAGCTGAGAGAAGAACGCATCATTCAACACAAAAGACCCGCGAACAGAGTTAGTCCTCCCCCAACGACGGAGAGAAGACACGCAACTCCATATGAGCCGAATACTGTAGCTAGAGGAATCTTCAAGAAAGGAACACGGCAGAAGTTATCGCCCTTCCCTAATCAGCGTTATCTGCGTAGGCCTCCTGCTTTCTTGGCATGGGGATTTACGTAATCGATTGGGCCTCGTTATTATGAGGGAATTCAATATGTCAGAAGGACAAACCCGAACTCAATTTACCTTTGGTCGACAGTTCTAACACCGGCTTGCTGAGCGTTATCTGATATGCTTCTCAGTGAACAAGCCTGTGGCGGGACTATTCTTGAGAGCCAGCTACATTATGCGGGTCTGCTTTCGATAATTGAAGGGCCCGGTGTGCGAATCACTCGCGTCAGGGAGAAGCCGGCATGCTCTAGGAGAGCGCGGTATTCTTCCTCGGTTCGTTCTTGACCAGGCGAAAGCACAAGCATCATCATGTCCATGAGACCTCCATTGGGATCTGGCTTGCTAGATTGTCTCAGAACATCTCCCATTATGAGAAGCGTTCCATCATTCTTGATTGCACGTCGGCAGTTTTTCAGAATCCTAGAGGCGTCCTCGTCGTTCCAACTGTGAATGATTTGCTTGAGAACATAAGCGTCCGCCCCTTCAGGAACCCTCTTGAAGAAATCTCCGCCTACTACTTCACACCGAGAGGCAACGGGTCCAGTTCTCACAACCGCGGCCCCTGCGACAACAGTTGGCAGGTCGTAAAGAACCCCTTGCAGCTTGGGGTATGCTGAAAGGATTCCCAGCAGTAGCTCGCCCCGGCCTCCACCGACATCTACGATACGGTCGAACCGCGAGAAGTCGTACGCTGCTAGAATCGTAGAAATCATAGTAGAGTGAGAACTCATCGCGGCGTCGAAGATAGAGCTATCATCTGGGTGCTCGGCCAAATGGTCGAATAGATTGGAGCCAAATATGCGCTCGAACGCGGGTCGGCCTGTAACGACAGCTTCGTACAACTCTCCCCAAGGCCTCCAGATAAATGGGGCTCCCAGCATCGCTGCCCAGGCCCTTAACTGGTTCACTTCGTAGAGTCTCGCTTAGTGGTGTGCGATGGAATCTGCCCTTTTCGTCCTCGGTGAATATTCCGAGGCCGACCAGGGCGCGAAGGAAACGACCGAGCGAAGGGCTGTGTGTTTTTGTTGCTTGTGCCAGCTCACGTGCGGTTTTAGGCTCTTGAGTAATCAGATCAGCTAGTCCCAGCTTTGCTGCAACATAGACGACCTGTGTAGCCATCGCGCCTGGCCAAATGAGCTGGAACATCTGGTTTGTTGGTGAAAGGTTGGCTGGCCGCGAATTCCGGTCGCCAGTGGCTTTCTGATTCTCGGCTACGACTTGCTGTTTTTGGTTCGACAAGGGTCACGTAAGAGACAGCCTCTAGGCCCATTTGGCTTTTTGGATGGCACAGAAGCTGTTCATTACGGTCTCGGGCAGGAAGCTTATTGTTTGCCAGCAAGACGAGTCCGTGAAACGGGAAATCGGGTTGTGAGAATCACTCTTTTTAACACACATCTCCGAAACCACCCCTTGAACCCGGTTCTCAAAAACCGCCTTTCGAAAAAGAGGCTTCCTGAAACTTATCTTTTGGAAACAGGGTACCTGAAACCACTTCTTGAAACAGCAAAGCCGTGAATTTTCCGCCCCCCGGGGGCCTACTTGAAACTCGCGCCGACCCGGAACGCCTGCACCAGGGAAAGAAAGTATAGCGAGCGCTTATTACAGGCGAATTTTCGCCGATCGAGCTGTAACTATGCCCGGTAAAGTAGTACATTTCGAGATACCGGCCGACAACGTCGAACGCGCAAAGACCTTCTACATGAAAGCTTTCGGATGGGAGATCAACCAGTACCCAGGAATGCAGTACCAGATGGTAGGCACCACACCATCAAACCAGCAGGGAATGCCCACGGAGCCCGGCGCCATCAACGGCGGAATTACCAAACGCCAAGACCCAAACAAGAACATCGTCATCGGCATCGACGTCCCCGACATCGAAGCTACCCTCAGGAACATCGAGAAGCTAGGCGGCAAGACAGTCAAGAAGAAAGAACCAGTCGCGGACATGGGCTTCACAGCCTACTTCAAGGACCCCGAAGGAAACATCGTCGGACTCTGGCAAAGCGCCCGCCGAATGTAGATTTACCGCATCCCGTTTGTCGGCCCCCACTCTTTTTTCGTCCAGGCTCATTGGGCGAAAATACAAGAGTCGGAGGTACTACATGGCGGTCGTCAACTGTCGAATCTCCAGCGCGTAGGATTCGCGTGGGCATTTTCTGTGATTCCGAAAATCACTTGGGGTCGGACCTCGTAAATCGGCTCTTTGCTACCGCTCATATCCCAATCGTATCCTCGACCGCCGACCAGTGCTGAAGTAGAACGCGCGATCAAGCCAGACTCCCCATACCGGCATGACATGTGGTCTGCCATCAGAACGGGTTGTAGACAGGTAATAGTTACGTGCCTTCGAAAGATGATCAACTGCCCATGCCCATGATAGAGAATTCTTGTCTTTCCGAAACATCATGTCATAGCCTGGCATGTATGGTCGGCTTGCCCCTGGCACGCGATTCAAGGACTTCTTGCTCGTCAATCCAGTTTAGCCCGGCAATATCGTCCTTCGCATTAGGAGACCGCTTGTTCCGAGCGGAGCAACTGGTTTGAAGCGTTCTCTCTTGAACATGTTCGGTGTGCCGAACCAACGCCACTCAGGCACAGCAGCCATTTTCTTGGAAACGACAGGGTAGGCCTCGACGATTCCTCCTCCCTTATTCCGGATAGATTCGAGGGCTGCACGAAGCGCGATCTTGGAGATACCCTGACCTCTGTATTGTTTGTCGACGAAGAAGCATGTTATTCTCCAAATCTTTTCGGCTCCAACTGGCTGTCTAACCTTGCGATACCCACGCCCGGCGTCTATTCTGGGAAGCTCATCTCTCGAGCCGTACTGGCACCATCCAACCGGCGTCTTTTCATCATAGACCAGTATCGCATGCGAGCGACCTTGTCGTACCAGGGTTTCTTTGTCTTTCCGGTTGATTTTCTTCCATTCTTCCGTCGATAATCCTTTCCCAACAGGCCTCGGTCGCGCGTAGTACATGCACCAACAACCGCCTTGCTTGACACCAAGCTTTTCGAAATCCGGCCAGGTAGAAAGCGACAACTCTTTGACAGTGAAATGTCCCTTGGGGCTGATCGACACTCCCTCTGCTCTTACCGTCTATCCAAGCCAGGAAATTAACCTGTCCGGTCGACTGGAAGGGCGAGGGCTGAAATAACCGGCTTAGCGTGCCTCAACAATCGTCAATTGGATCGGGATAGACAAGTAGCTGGTTTGAAAACGCAGCCAGCCGAGAGACACAAGCACATCCGTGCCAGAGGCTACATTGGAAGCTCCGCACTGGGGATATCGGACGGGCTTCTCACAAACCTTGTATTTCTCAGCGGGTTTGCTGGAGCGATCTCCGACATTCAACTAATTCGGTTGGCGGGAATAGCTTCGATGCTCGCCGGGGCGGTCTCTATGTCCTTCGCAGGATTCCTTGCACAACGATCAGAATACGACCTCTACCACGCAGACGCCAAACGAGAAGCGGGAGAGATCGAACAGGAGCCAGAAGAAGAGAAGAGCGAGCTGAAAAATTTCTACACAGCAAAGGGTCTCAGCCAAGATGAAGCCGAAAAAATAGTCGAGAAGATATCCACGAACAAAGCGAAATTCCTCGAAGATATTCTGATGCATGAATTGCACGTGCACGAGACAAAGTTGGAGAACCCCATCAAGATGGGCGGAGTGATCGGATTATCATTCCTAGTAGGAGCACTCATACCCCTGACACCATTCATTCTGCTACCCACGAAGAACAGTTCGATCCTTGCCGCGGCACTCATCTCACCATTGTTTCTATTCGGAGTTGGGGTCTGGAGGGGACGGATTGTGGGAAGGAAATTCTGGAGAAGCGGACTTGAGACGCTGATCATCGGTGTGGCAGCATCGGCCGTCCTCTACCTTATCGGTACCGCTCTTGTATTTGTATAACGCAAACCTGTCGACAGATATGGCCGGTGACGGTTGACGGTCGCTCAAGAGGTCTGCTATCGGTTTTGGGGAATCTCTCGCTGCCCATTCATGTAACTCTGCAGAACGCGCGGGATTTCGATCGTTCCATCATGCGTCTGATTATTTTCCATAATCGCCACGATAGCACGCTCAGTAGCAACGAGAGTACTGTTCAATGTGTGTGCATATTTTGTGGGAAGGCTGGGTTTTTCCCTGTACCGGACCTTTGATCTGACGGCCTGGTAAGAGGTACAATTGCTGCACGATGCCATCTCTCGATATTTTCCCTGTCCGGGCAGCCACGCCTCCAGATCGTATTTTTTCGCGGCAACGGTCCCGAGATCCCCGGTACACACGTTGACGATCCTATGCGGAATCATCAGGCTTTGAAAGAACTCTTCAACGTTGTGCAGTAGCTCCTCGTGCAGTTTCCAAGAATCTTCAGGAGTTGAGAAGAGGAACATCTCAACCTTCTCGAACTGATGTACACGAAATATCCCCTTAGTATCCCTACCATGCGCCCCTGCTTCCTTCCGAAAACACGGGCTGACCCCTGCGTAGCGCAATGGCAGGTTCGGTTGATCGATAATATCGTCATTGTGAAGAGCTAGGAGAGCATGTTCAGCAGTCGGGATCAAATAGAGATCCTCACCCTCGATCTTGTAGATCACATCTTCAAAGTCCGTGAGCGCAACTGCCCCGGCAATGATGTCGCGTCGGAGGAAGTATGGAGGCTGGTAGAGCTGGAAACCTTTTTTCGCAACAAAATCTAGTCCGTATTGGATGAGCGCATGGTTCAGACGGACAAGATCTTCTTTAAGGTAGTAGAAGCGAGCTCCGGCGACACGCCCTGCTTTCTCGATATCGATGAGCCCGTCTTTGAGCCCTAAGTCGATATGATCAAGGGTCTTGAATTCGAACTTCGGGATCGCGCCCCATTTTCTTACTTCGACATTGTCGTCTTCATCTTTTCCGAAAGGCACGCTCTCATGGATAATGTTGGGAAGATTCATAAGAATATTCTCGATCTTCCCCTTTTCTTCATAGATTCTCGTCTCGAGACTCTTGATCTTCTCCGGGACGACTTGCGCCGCTTTCATCAGAGCCGCGGCATCTTGTTTCTTCTTTCTCGCTTCGGCGATCGCCGCCGTAATCTCGTTCCTACTCTTCCTCAGCTGATCAGACTCTCCCTGAAGGCGCCTCCACTCAATGTCGAGCTTCAACAGGAGCTCTACCTGGTCCAGCTTGTCCGGCAGGCCCCTCTTCCGCAGGCTCTCCCTGACTATCTCGGGGTTCTCCCTCACAAGCTTGATGTCCAGCAAGACGGGTTCGCGTTCAAGATTCTCCCGTCGGTAAAAAACCAATGTCCACTCCGGGTGTGCCAAGACTTTTCAAGGACCAAGACCCCTCTCGCAAAGCCAGTCTTGGAATTACACCAGCACGACGTAGTCTACTTCGGAGTCGTCAACCTCATCGACAAGGGCTACGTCATGGGCGCGATAGACGTCTGGAAGTGCCGATCATGCCCGCAGACCTTCTGCGAAGACAAGCGGTACGGGATGACAGACCTTGCACCTGAAGTCGGACTCCCCAAGATAGAGCTAGGATCAAAATGGGCCGCGCTAATCTGTACGAGAAACACAGGTTCCAACTGGACCCTGATCCAGGCAAAGCCTGGAGACATGATGCAGCACTCTTGCACCCCTGACACAAAACTCGAACTCAAAGTCGGACCCGACTATTCCATAGAAGCCGGACCTGCCTCGGGCATAGGTCAGCATAGAATCATCCTCGTAGAAAACTTCGTCAACGCACCAGTTGACGTGATCACAGGAAAGAAACATCTCGGAACAACCAACGCCAACCAAGCACTCGGAAAACCATTCTCGTTTACCCCACCACTATCCGCCGCCGTGATCCAGCCGTCGAGATACAACGTTCTCAACCTGACAAGCATCTTGTTCATCGCTTCGGGAATATGGCTCGGCTTGCTAGCCTCATTTAGTATAGGAAATCCCGCAGTTCTCGGCGTCCTCGCAATTCTCGCACTAGCCACCATAGTGTCTGGAGTCTTCTTGCGTAAACCCAAACTCTGGCCCGCTACCTTAGGACTAGCAGCAATTGCAGTCGCGTTTGCTGCTCAGCTATGGATCCAATTCGTAACCGGCCTCACCGCGAGCACGACAACGTTAGACATACTGCTGGCCGCATCCGTCGTCACCGGTTGGCTATCATGGTCACGAGTCAGGAGCCTCAGAGGAAAACAATGGCACCCACTAGACATGCCGGCCTACGGCTGATCATCGATGAATGCTCAGAACCCGTTTCGAAAAGCTGAGGACGCTCAGCTACAGTACGACATGGACATTTTCATTGACGAGATGGGTGAATCGAGCGGTGTCGGTGGCGGCGTCGCCAATTTCCTAACAGGGTACGCGATCTACAAGGGCGAGAGATTCCCGTTCGAAGCCGTGGCCTATGGACGGATAGGCGGCCAAAATG